>NZ_CP047242.1:5212500-5512500 GCF_009856605.1 Trichormus variabilis 0441
CATCCAGAGTGGTTAACAAAAAAGCGTAATGGTGGACAAACTTCAATTAGTGCTGCTGGTGAGGTGGTGTGGCTTAATCCTTTCCACCCACAAGTACAACGTTTGATTACTGACCTTGTATTGGAAATTGTGACCAATTATGACGTTGATGGTATACAGTTCGATGATCACATGAGTTTGCCTCATGAATTTGGTTACGATAAATATACAATTTCTTTGTATACTAAAGAGACCAAAAATGCACCTCCAGCTAATCATCAAGATCCAGCATGGGTGCGCTGGCGTTCTGATAAGATTACAGCGTTTATGGTGAAGCTAAACCAAGCTGTAAAAGCGAGAAAACCTAAGATAATTTTCTCGGTAGCTCCCAATTATTACGATTTTGCCTACAAGTCTCAGCTACAAGATTGGCTTGCTTGGATACGTCTCAAGATTGTTGATGAGCTAATTGTGCAAGTATATCGTCCTAACCTACAAAGTTTTATTTCTACTATTTCTCGTCCAGAAATTCAAGAAGCACAAAAATTAATACCAACTGGCATTGGAATTATGACAGGATTACGCAATAATGCTGTTCCTATGTCACAAATTAAATCTCAAGTGCGGACTACGAGAGAACGGGGCTTGGGGGTAGCTTTTTTCTACTACCGTAGCCTTTGGGATTATAGCCAGGAAGATTTAGATGAGCGCCAAGCAGGATTCCAAGCTCTTTTCCCTAATTCTGCACTCCGTGCAAGAATTGAATAATATTGTTAGGGGAAGATTAAAACTATTAGGAAATTCCTTGATCATCAACTGGGATGAGGTTGGCGTAATAGATACCTAAGGGAGAGCCGATCGCCCCAGCACACCATAAAATATAAAATCATCATCTGCCAAGAGTCAGCTATATCTCCCATCATGCCTTTTACAGAGGTTCTACACCCGTTGTCAGATTTTATTGAATATGATTTGACCGATGATGACTTATCAGCTAACTATTGGTATGAAGGGTATTGTCTGCAATCTGGTGATTTATTAAGGCTGCCTCGTACTGCTTTAGTAGAGACGATCGCTCATAGTTTAATGCAATACCTTGCTAAGGATGAACGTTATTCCCGTGAAGGTAAAATGTATGGCATATTGCTAGTTGAAATACCCACGGGTGAAAGACGAGTACTTAAAGCTTTCTCTGGGTCGCTAAACGGACAAAATGTATTTGATGGCTGGGTTCCACCAATTCCGGGAAGAGAACAAGTTGCTATACAAGAGGAGCATACTTTAGCTGAGTTAGATGCTATTAAGCAGGAATTGATTACCCTCAAGCAACTACCACAAAGACAAGAGTACGAAACTCTTTCTAGAGAGTTTGAGCAGCAGTTGCAAGCAATGAGCGATCGCCATCGTTATCGCAAATCTCAACGACAACAACAACGTCAGCTAATAGACGAAACTATTTCACCAGCAACCCTCACTACTACTTTAGAACAGCTTGATGAAGAAAGTCGTCAGGATGGAATTGAACGACGGCGACTCAAGCAAGAACGAGACACAGTTCTGCAACCATTACAAGAAGCGATCGCCTCAGCAAATATTAAAATACAACACCTCAAGCAAAAGCGGAAAGCCCTATCTCGGCAATTACAGGTGCAAATGCACGCTGCTTACTCCCTGATGAATTTTTTAGGGCAATCTGTATCATTACAGCAATTGATGCCGAATGGCTTACCTACAGGAACGGGAGACTGTTGTGCGCCAAAACTCTTACACTATGCAGCCACGCATGGACTGAAACCTTTAGCAATGGCTGAATTTTGGTGGGGTTCATCCTGTCAAGATAAAATTCAGGGTGAGTTTTATGGCGCTTGCATGGAACGTTGTCAGCCGTTGATAGGATTTTTGTTGTCGGGTTTGAAACCTGACTCAAACTTTGACAAAGAACAAATTAATGTGATTTATGAGGACGAATGGCTGATTGCGGTGAACAAACCTGCGGGGTTGTTATCAGTTCCTGGTCGTTATTTTGATACCCAAGATAGCGTTCTTAGCCGTTTGCGCCGTTTGTTAACTCAGGAAACAATGCTTGCTGCTGTGCATCGCTTAGATCAAGATACCTCTGGTATTCTCTTACTGGCAAGAGACAGGCAAACTTATCGTCAACTTAGCCAGCAGTTTCAACAGCGACAAGTTCATAAGGTTTATGAAGCCATACTTGCCGGCGTTGTCAGCACAGAGACTGGGATAATTGATTTACCATTGTGGGGAGATCCAGAGAATCGACCTTATCAGCAAGTTGATTGGCAACGTGGTAAACCTAGCGTGACAAACTTTCGGGCGATCGCCAGGGAAGGAGATTACACCCGCGTAGAATTTGTACCACTCACCGGACGCACCCATCAATTAAGAGTTCATGCGTCAGATGTGCAAGGATTGGGGGTGGTAATTTTGGGCGATCGCTTTTATGGTTGCACTGCTAAAGCAAATCGATTACATTTGCACGCTAGAGAACTCTGCTTTCTGCATCCACACTCAGGAAAAATAATTCACTTACAAGTAAAGACACCATTTTAACTGAGTTGCTCTTTTTGTATTGGCAGGGAGGGTATGAGATAGAAATGTTTGACTCCACAAATATCAAGAGTGTACAACCTCTTGGATTCTCAATCCCCAATCCCCGATTAGTTATTGTGTAAGGCAGACACCTTTGCCAAAGCATCCTTGACGTTGCTGGGTAACTGACGCATGATCTTACCCCTATCTCTATCCAAGGCCACTAATGTCACTTTGGCAGTAACAAATAGTTGCCGTCCATCAGTGGAGACAATAGCGTAATCCCAGTTGATCCGGACACCAGTCACATCTATCATCCGCGCTTTTACCACCACCGCCATACCTAGCTGAACTGAACGATGATAGCGGATAGAAAGTTCTACTACAGGTAAGTCACAGCCTAAGGCAACTAAATCAGCAAACTCAATGCCAATAGAACGCAAACATTCTACTCTGGCTTCTTCCATCCAAGTTAAATAGGTACCATGCCAAACAATACCTGCATAGTCAGTATGGTGGGGATGAACTCTCACCGGATACTCAAACCAACTATCAAACTGACGTAATGATGAAACTTCGATGGCGTTGGTTGGTGGTAATTGGGATTGGTTTGATTGTTCGTCAGACATCTTCTTGTTTTTGAGCAACTTAAGTTTTTCCAAGTCTGGAATAACATAAAAAAGCGTCGCATTGTTGAATTTATTCAATTCATAAGGTTTAAACTCCTAGATAAAAGGAGTGCGTGGTTATGCAGTTTCATCTGCGTTATTTCAGTACTTTGGTTTCACCTATAATTTTTCTATTCAATTCTGGATTAGTACAATCACCAATTCAAGAGGTAAATTTATTTAATTACCGAGAAAAACATGAGATATTAGTTCAGAAAAATCAGCGATCGCCTACACTAGAACTTTCTATAGGAAAGGCAGGGCTTATCTCCGAGACACAACGCGAACAACTATCGCCAATTGAAACATTAAATAAAAAGCGTTGCTGATTGATGGGATGATTTTTATCTCACGCATACTGCTAAGGCGGAACCCTAAGGGTAGGTGCAAAGGCGCATTCGCCCTTGGCGTTCCCGTTCGCGTTAGCGTCTCCGAAGGAGAAGGGTAGAATCGACTTTCAGCTTTGTCGAGAAGTCTAAATTCATCCCGCAAATATGCAACGCCAAATAAACAAGCAATCCTCAATTCCCAACAAGACCAGCCGCAAGTTACAGTACCACAGATGGATGATTATACGATTGTCCATCTAGCAACTCATGCAGCCTTTGTGGTCGGTAAACCACAAGATTCATTTATTTTATTTGGTAATGGCGATCGCGTGAATCTGTCAGATATTGCCACATGGTCACTACCTCATGTAGATTTGGCAGTTTTGAGCGCCTGTGAATCTGCTTCAGGTGGTAAGTTGAGCGATGGTCAAGAAATTTTAGGCTTTGGTTATCAGATACAAAAAACCGGCGCAAAGGCAGCTATGGCCTCGCTTTGGGCTGTAGATGATGGTGGCACTCAAGCATTAATGAGTATGTTTTATCACAAATTATCTACAGGCAAAGTAACTAAAACCGTAGCTTTACGGCAAGCTCAAACAGCTTTAATTAGAGATATAGAGTCAACCAATCACATCATCCCTGTAGCCACCAAGGGTAACTTTCATCACCCCTACTACTGGGCATCTTTCATTTTGATTGGGAATGGCTTGTAGAATAATTCGTAATTCGTAAATTTACTTTAAGGTAGAGAATTGATGCTCCATTGTCCCTGTATGGAGGTTGTTTAATTACGAATTATTCGGGCTTCAGCACACAGTATAGAGTGCAGCAATTAGCTAAATTAATTACGCAAGAGTAAATATAGATAGCTAAGAATTGCCAGCCAAGTCTGAATCACTAAGTTTTTGGGTGAGATTTAATCAATTTTCAATGAAAAATTGACTATTAAAACTATATGTACAGAAATTTTTAACCTCGTTTTGCCAACGCCTTGTTCCCGGAACTAACTGGCGTAGGTTGCTTCACAAGATTTGCTAGTTCTTGTAACTGGTTAATTGCCTCTGCACCTTCCAATTTCATCAATTCGCGATCGTCTCGCATCTCTGTCCAAGTGATCCCATAGTCAGATACTAGGAATCGTATCAAATGATTATTACCCAAGCTGACCATGAACGAAGCACTGTTCATTTGGTCGCCGCAGGTATAACAAGAGGCAGGATATCCACGCCGTTCGAGTACAATTGCCAAGGCTTGGAGGTTCATTACCAAGTCTTGAACAAACTGCCGATGTTGATGAGCTAGTCTTAGAAACACTTTTGTCCTCCAGACACCACAGTCATTTTAGTCTCTTTTATATTTTCTTTAGATTCTCTCACCCATTGGTATTGTAAACTATCCATTACAATTACTAAGACATTTGTTGAAGTCGTTAATTGACTACCTTGCTCAGGGTAAGAGAAAACTCCACATCCTGCCGTATCAAACAATTCAGTTTGCAGAATCAACACATCAGACAGAGTTAAAAAAATTAATAATAAATTTACAAACTTCAATCTGATTTTGTGATTGTTAGCAGTGATGGCATCAAGATTAACTCAGATTTAACCTTAGTCAACTATAGAAAAATCACGGATTGCACTTTTATACTAAATGTGGTTCATTCGTGATTATTACAGTTTTTCAGCCTAGTTAATGTTCTCTACAGAGTTGTTATACAGTAAAATTACGGTTTTTCTTACTGCGGATTGTTACTAGATTTTGCTGCACCCAATTCAACCCCTCCTGGGTTTATAGAGTTAAATGGATGAGGGCGCAAGCTTTAGAGTGAAAATGAAGGCGTAATGGCCAAATATAGTAGGGGGGGTTGATTACACTTCAGGAAAAGATAACTACAGCCCGAATATCTATAGGCATAAGACCGAGCATAACTAAACTAAAGATAAGTGTGTTGCCATTTCGGCAGTATTTTTTTAGGCTCTAAACGTTAAAAAAAATTAAGTAGATCACAAATATCCCCTTTGCAGATAGAACAGATTTCCTTTAAGAATGTCGAGCCTCCTAAAACTCTGTAGCCAATCATATTCAAGACTAACAGTAAGTCACTCTAGCGAGAGTTATAGATACAGAACTTAAAAAGCAATAGAACTGGCTAAAGTGTGCCTGATCACTTGATCTCTTGTGGAACAGGACTATTTGCTGTGAGAGGGTGTAAGGGTTCAGGGGTGTGGCGATGTAGGGGTGTAAGGATTTTGGACACATACACCCTTTCCCGATCTTTTGACAGAAATTTTAGGCGGCTACTTGCCACCAACCAAAAGCCGGCCCGATAAAACGGATAGTTACCCAAGCAACAACCATTACACCGATTCCTACCCAAGCACCGCGAGTAGTCCAGCTAACGAATAGTTCAGCTTGAGATTTAGTGATGGGAACCCAAGATAAGATGCGGGTGTCTTGCCCGTACTGTTCTCCCATAGTTGTTTTACGACGTTTTGCTTCACCCATAGTTTAAGATTCACGATTTAGTCTAGGCTATAAATTTACTTTAATACTTATGGTCATTAGTTATTAGAGAGGTTGCACTGCAACATCTCTACATCAGTCAGCAGTCAACCTTCAATAGACTGATGCTAGGCTGAATTTTCTTCACCACTGGGGGCAAACAGGCTGGGATCGAGATAGTTAAGGCGTGCTAGAGGGCTGAGGACATTGAGGATTTGAGAACCATAACTACGGTTGACGACACGACTATCGAGTAAAGCGACAATGCCTTGATTTTCACGCACGGGGGCTACGGCTCTTTGTAGTTCATTTAAGGCAGTTGGTAATAAAAATAAACGAAACCAATCTTGATGCGATCGCTTATAGTGAGCTACTCTACCAGCCACTAGAGGGTGTTCTAAAGATGGTAAGGGTAAAGTTGCAATCACTAACAGTTGAGGCGCAGGTAAGACAGCCTGATGTTCTCGCCAAAATTCCCAACCACTCACCAAAATACCATTTTCATCTAGACAGGTTTTTTCTACCTGTACCCTCGAACCAAATTCTGAGGCTAAAATTGCTCCCACCTGTGCCTTTAATGGCACATCTCCTACAAGCAACACCGTCAATCCTGGTGCAGTAGCACTTAGACAGACTAAAGTCCGCACCTTGTGAATGAATGCGGCTTGAAACTCTGGTGTATTAGGTAGAGGTAACTTGTAAGGTATGTAGAGTTGAATTGCCTCTGATTGGCTATCAGAAGCGAATTTTAAGCAGGTTAAATCATCTAAACCTAGACGCTCTTGAAACAAAGGAGCCTCGGTTTCTGGCTCTAAGGCGCTGCCAATGAGGACTACTGGCTGTCGTTGCCAAATAGGTGCAAGAATTTCTCCTAATTCGATTGGTGCGTAATGTAATGAAAATAAACCTTGGCGACGGGCGATTGTTGCCCAGAAGAGGAGTGGAGAGGATGAGGGGGGATGATTTTGCTCGCTGGGTAATTGCTGCCAGAATTGCTGCCATACTTCTGGTACACCTGATGCTGATTCTAAAACCGTGTAGAGTTTGGTTAAAATATCAGTTTCTGACTGGGAGATTAAATAGCACTCATAGGGATTTGCTGGATGCTTGAACAGTTCACTGGTCAATTCAATTCTTGCAGCCCGGATTGTTTCAGCTTGTTCGGGGCAGGCTAGTATAAGTTGATCCCAGTCTTGGGGTTGAATATCTCTAGTCAGCTGATCACGTACCCAATCTTCTAAATCATCGACTCCATCAATTATGGTGGGTATACCTTGGGGGAAATTATCAGCAGATGTTAGCTGTCCTTTTAGCCAAGCTTCTGGGGAAGTTAGAAGTATTCCTTGGAACTCAGGGTTAGGCCAAACGTCACCTGTTCTGATTGGTTTATTGACTTGTAGCCACTGCTGTAAACGAGGAATTTCGACTCGCAGTAGTAGTTGTTGCACTGTTTCTGTGGCAACAATAATTACAGGGCCATGCCACATCAGAGCGGAGGCAATAAAACTTGTGCGATACCGTCCTTGATAGCCACAAACAGCCCCTACTTGAATTAAGGCGCTACGTCCCAGACGCAAGGCGCGTGCTACCAACCTTGCCATCGTTAAATGATGGGGCCAGGAAGGGAAACCCGCCTGCGATCGCAAAAAGTTATGTAATGACAAATGAACTTCTGCTTCAATCACACGCTTTCCATCCCATACAAAATGACTTTAATTGCCAATAGCCCCATTTCTATTATCTCTTTTGTCAGTTGTTAATTGTCAGTTGTCAGTTGCATTCATACTGGCCACTAACTACTGACTACTGACCACTAACCCATTACCCTGAATTATGCCAACTTACACAGGAATTTCCAGCGAAGCCTTCAGACATCCACTGGATCGCCAAGCCGAGCAAGCTTTGCGAAATTTACCAGGATTTGATTTGATTGCTCGTAAATTTGTGGAATTTGTCTACGAACGCCCTCAGCTAGTCTATCTAATGGGCAACACCATCCAAGTAGGGCCTCGGCAATATTCCACTATTTACCAGATGTTTCGGGAGTGTGTGCGGGATTTGGATATTTATCCAGAACCTACACTGTTTGTTTCACAAAATCCTCAGGCAAATAGCTACGCATTAGGTCAAGAGAATCCTTACATAGTCATAAACACAGGGATACTAGACTTACTCAACGAAGCCGAAATTAGGGCGGTGTTAGCCCATGAACTGGGGCATATTAAATGTGGTCATACTATTCTAATTCAAATGGCGATGTGGGCGATGAGTGCGGCTTCTGCCTTAGGAGAATTAACCTTTGGCATTGGTAATTTTGTCTCTCAAGCCTTAATTTATGCGTTTTTTGAATGGCGGCGCAAGGCTGAGTTAACGGCAGATAGAGCCGCCCTGTTGGTGGTTGATGACCTAAATACTGTTTTATCGTCAATGATGAAGATTTCTGGCGGTAGCAGTAAATATGCCAATGAATGCAGTTTGCAAGAATTTATTAAGCAGTCCGAAAATTATCAGGCGTTAGATGAGGATGGGCTAAATCAAGTGTATAAATTCTTAATGTACAACGGCGCTCAAGGCATGATGTTAAGCCATCCGTTCGCTGTAGAAAGAGTCCAATACCTACAACAATGGGCAGTATCCTCAGAATATCAACAAATTCGCCAAGGTAATTATCAGCGATCGCCTGCCTCTGGTTCTGTAGACGTGAAAGCCTCTACCACCACAGCCGAAGCCGAAAGATTACGCCGCCAAATTGAAGAATTACAACAAGAAATTAACAAAATGAAACGGTCTGAATAATGGCGATGGGTGATGGGTAATTGGTAATTGGCTATATATGCTAGTTCCCAGTCCCCAGTCCCCAATCCCTGATTTCATAAAACAGTCATCTAAGAGACTCCGTTGTTTCCCTGTTAGGTGTAGCCTCAGCATGAGAGCGATCATTTTAGATAAATCATCCCTTGGAGAGTGGGAGAATCTCAAATGTAAACCTTGACACCTGCACAACAGGCAACAAATAACCCAATTCCGTCTGGAAACTGCTGATTATGGCAATTAACTTTCCAAAGTGGCTAGCTGTATTAGCCACTATTCTTGCCCTGCTTGTACTTATGCCCGTAACTACCTCGGCAGCAACATTTGGATTTCATACTCCCTCTAAAGCAATTTATGCCTCTGCTGCTAGTTTAGTTACCACCTACCCTTCTTTTGCTGATTTGGATTTAACTCCTTTGCAGCGCCAACGACTCCAATCTGTGCTGCAACGCAGAAATAAAGAAATCCAGGCAGTGTTGGGCATATCACAACGTGATACCCTGAGGCATCAAATACATTCTGGTCATAGCTTCAATCAAGCCTTGCTTTCCCTGGAACTGCAACCAGAACAGCAACACCTGATTAAAGCTATAGAACAATTGACAAGTCTGAAACTGAAAGCGCTTTTAGTTAAATATTCAGTACCAAGCGTTAGTAATTAAAGTCTGTCTGCCTCTTTTGGGAAAATAGCGATCGCTTGCTGGGATATGATGGGGCGATCGCTTTTTATTTCACTATTTTTGCAGCAAGTCCCAAATGAGGAAGCAAAATTTAAGAAACGTAAGTACATTAAGAATTATGGTAAAAACTATGACAACAAACAGAAACAAGTAAAGCCAGAAGTCCAAATCAAGTCAATACTTCTCGGTTAAGAACATAGTGTGGTTTTCCACCTCTAATTAACGTGAGTCTCCGACGGAGACTCACGTTAATTACGAATTAGTAATGATGGCAATTCTTTTGTCTATTGTCTTTCTAGACAAAGTGGATGTCGCTGACGCTGTAGCTAGTGGAAAAGATGGAAATGATATCAAAACGAGCAAATATAGAAGAGGATGTCAAATCACTCTGACTAGAAGCATCGTAGACACTATTGCCTTTCACAATCTGATTTGCAGTCGCAACTAACAGAGAATCATCGAAGGCTTTGCTGCTGTCTAATAGGAATGGACTGGCGATCGCAATATAATTACTGCCGAAGATATAACCGTCTAGCTTTTTGAGTTGGATTTGATCCTGACCAGTTTGAAAATCAGTAATCAAGGCAAAGTCATTCAAACCAGCAAAACCGCCACCGCCTACATAGTAAGGATTTTTCGCATCTCCTAAGACGAATTTATCAGGATCTGCTCCTCCGGTTAGGGTATCTACTTCATTAATACCTGGTTGGAGACTGTTAGGATCAACGCCGATGATGGTATCTTTACCACCAAGACCAGAGATTTGATCATTGCCTCTACCACCAATCAATAAGTTACTTTGGTTATTACCAACTATGGTGTCAGCTTGGGAAGTACCAGTGACGTTAACAAAGTTTTGAACGTTAAAGTTCAGTGTGCCTAAGACTGGAACACCGTTAACGATGAGACTATTAGTAGAGAGATTGACGTTAAATGATGTGGTTGTACTGGTACCGGTAGAACCGTCAATGGTGTTGGCTTGACGCGTTGCACCGATGATAGTTTCAATGTTGAGGATTTGATCTATACCTGCTACACCTTTATTGACAATACCAGTTGCTTGTAAGGCGATCGCAGTGCCTAAATTACTATAGTCGGCTGTATCAAGGTCAGTACCACCATCAAGGGTGTCATTACCAGTACCGCCGATCAGGACATCATTACCACCCTCGCCTTGTACGATATCGTTACCATCACCTAATCGGGAAGTCGCAAGATTATTTCTACTCCCTCCACCTATTACATCATCACCAGCACCACCTTGTACGGTGTCATTACCGTTGAATCCAAAAATTTCGTCGTTACCTTGACCACCAATTAGCAGGTTATTGTTGTCATCACCAATAATGCTATCGTTTTGTGTAGTACCGATAACATTTACAAACCTCTGCACTGTAAAATTCAATGTGCCAATGGTGGGAACTCCATTCACTATCAGACTGTTAGCGGAAAGATTAACGCTAACAGATGTAGTAGAACCTGTGGTGGTGGAAGTATCTATTGTATTGGCTTGTCCTTTCGCACCAATAATAGTTTCAATCCCATTGAGTGTGTCTGTTCCGGCTCTGCCTTTTTGAACAATACCTGTTGCTTGTAAAGTAACAGCTTGACCTAATTCACTGTAGTCAACAGTATCAATTCCTGTATCACCAACTATTAAATCATTTCCAAAACTACCAATGATTTGATCATTTCCTTGTAAGGCAATTATTAGATCATCAACCGCAGTACCAACGAGCAGATCATTAAATGGTGTGCCGATAATGGTGTTATACACGTCGCTATTTTTCCTTTAAATTCAGTTGAGAAATGCAAATATTTGTAAATCTTCTTTAAAATATCAGAATTAGGTTAACAATTTGATACGGTTTCATTAAAAATAAAACCCTGCAACAGAGTTTTTCTGATGTTCAATACTTTTGCATAGATATATCCATATATCAGCCTGAAATCTTTGTCTTAGCTAGGAAGTTAGCTGTTAGGTTCAGCAAAGAGAAAGTGGGCTTTATTCCCGATAATTAAATTTTGTTGCCGAACTCATGGAAACAGTTGACTAATTTGGATGTCTATTTTTGGAAAAGCAACCAAAGATAACGTTGCATTCTCCTCTAAAATAAATTCTTGGGTGTAAGCCTCCCCATTTGGTTCGCGGAAAACATAAACCTGAAATTTATTGACATCTAAAATCCAGTATTCACTAATGCCACCTTGGGCATAGAGAGGTGCTTTTTGTTTACGATCTGTCTCTAGGGTTGTATCTGCCACCTCAATTAATAAAAATACTTCATCAGCTGTAGGATGGTGGTCAATGTATTTACGCGGCTCGATGCGAACAGTGGCAATATCTGGCTCAGGTTCAGAGTATTGGCTTAACTGCACGGGATCTTGTACACGAACTAAGGCAACTCCCGCCAACAGCCGCTTGAGATAATCAGAAGCACACAGAGTTATGGCTGCATGGGGAGGATTTTTCGCACTCATCGGAATTACTTGCCCAGCAATCAGTTCTACTCGTTCATCAGGGGCAATAATACCGGCCGCTAACATCCGGTGATATTCTTCTACGTTCCACAAGCGGACTTTGGTTTGCGTCATAGTGCCTTGATTTTAGTTTAATTGTAGCGATCGCATCAATTCCAAATCCCCACCTCCACAAATCATAAGAATTTTTCCCTAATTCCCAATCCCTACTCTCTAATCCCTAATCCCTATTTATAATTAATCTTGCCCTCTGAATAGTTCGTTACCATGTCGGAAGAAGATATCCGTGCCGCTAGGCTGGAGAAAGTAGAACAACTCAAGCAGCTAGGAACTAACCCCTACGCTTACCGTTGGGAGTCTACCCATCACGCCGCCCAATTGCAAGAAAAATTTGCTGATTTAACCAGTGGTGAAGAAGTCGATACAGAAGTTGCCATTGCCGGACGCATTATGGCGCGTCGCGTTTTCGGTAAATTGGCTTTCTTCACCTTGGAAGATGAAACAGGCACTATTCAGCTTTATTTAGAGAAAAATCGTATCCAAGAAAGCATGGCAGAAACTGATGCCGATGCTTTTAATCATCTCAAACAACTCACAGATGTAGGAGATATTCTGGGAGCCAAGGGAACCATAAAACGGACTGAAAAGGGCGAGTTATCGATTTACGTCAAAGAATATACCATCCTCACCAAATCCCTACTGCCGCTACCCGACAAGTGGCATGGGTTAACGGATGTTGCCAAGCGCTACCGTCAACGCTACGTTGATTTAATTGTTAACCCCGAAGTCCGCCAAACTTTCCGCCGTCGCGCCCAAATTACGGCTGGGATTCGCCGCTATTTGGAACAAAGGGATTTTCTAGAGATTGAAACCCCAGTTTTGCAAAGTGAAACTGGTGGTGCTGATGCGCGTCCCTTCATCACTTACCACAACACCTTAGAAATGGAGTTGTATCTGCGGATTGCCACAGAACTCCACCTCAAACGGTTGATTGTCGGTGGTTTTGAAAAAGTATTTGAGTTGGGGCGCGTTTTCCGCAATGAGGGAATTTCTACCAGACACAACCCTGAATTTACCTCAATTGAAATTTACCAAGCCTACGCCGACTACAACGATATGATGGCGCTAACAGAAGGTATTATCACCACTGTTGCCCAAGATGTACTCGGTACGCTGCAAATTACCTACCAAGGCGAAACGGTAGATTTGACACCACCTTGGCGACGGGTGACAATGCACGATTTAGTGAAAGAATATACGGGCTTGGATTTCCATTCTTTCCAAACACTAGAAGAAGCGAAATCAGCAAGTAAAAATGCTGGAATTCCTGGTGTAGATGAAGCCCAAACTATAGGAAAAATCCTGAATTTAGCATTTGAAGAAAAGGTAGAAGCTAACTTAATTCAGCCGACCTTTGTCATTGATTATCCTGTAGAAATTTCGCCATTAGCTAAACCTCACCGTTCTCAACCTGGGTTAGTAGAAAGATTTGAATTATTCATAGTCGGGCGGGAGACTGCGAATAGTTTCTCAGAATTAACAGACCCCATCGACCAAAGAGAACGTTTGGAAGCCCAAGCAGCCAAAAAAGCCGCCGGTGACTTAGAAGCCCAAGGTGTAGATGAAGATTTCTTAACTGCGTTGGAATATGGTATGCCACCCACAGGCGGTTTAGGTATTGGGATTGATCGGTTAGTCATGTTATTAACTGATTCTGCCAGCATTCGAGATGTAATTGCTTTCCCTCTACTCAAACCCGAAGGCAGCTTTATTAAGGAATATCGCTATGAGTCAACAACTCAAACACTGACTATGGAGTTTGATAGTGGAAGTGTTTACGAATATTTCAAAGTACCGCTTACTGTCAAGGAAGAATTAGATAATGCACCGTCTAAGGGTCAATATTTCCATAAGTTTATTAAAGGGAAATTCAAGTATGAACAATTGAGTTGATGGAATAAGTAGAAAATAAAATTTCAAGGGTGATTTAGGTAAAATACTAAATCACCCTATTTTTATTAATTTGGTCAGGCGATCGCTATCCTAGTTTTTTGCAATCACTCATCCAATCGAGACATTTCTACTAATAGCACTTCCTAGCGGTATCTGGTGATATGAGGGATAAAAAGATAAAATCTATAAAACTGGTAAATTTAAACTATGAATACAAATATTGTTGCTAAAGTGACGGCTGAAGGCAAACTCGAAATCCCGCCAGAGGTGTTGGCTAAACTCCAGCCTTTGACAGAATATGAAGTTTTGGTTACAGAAGATGAAATTGTGTTCAAAAAAATGAGTAACCAATTGACTTGGACAGAATTATCAGAAAAAATCGCAACGTTAGGAGTAGATGCTGATGAACCTACTCTGCAAGAAATTAGTGAGATGGTCAAAGAAATGCGACGGGAACGACGCTCTAAAAAATGAGAGTTGTCTTAGACGTTAATGTTTGGGTTTCTGGTTTACTTTGGCGTGGTGTCCCAGGTAAAATTTTTGATTTAGCAGCAGCAAATAAAATCACCATTTATACTTCTGAGCCTATCCTTGCAGATGTTGAAGAAATACTTGTGCGTAAGAAGTTTCAGGCAAGGATAAATACTTTAAATACAAGTGTAAAAGAGTTGCTTTCTATAATAAAACACAGAAGTGTTGAATATTAAGAAAAAGATGAGAAAAATAGCCCAAGATATGTTAATTTTGGGCTAGGTATTACAATATTTTGATTTCACAGTGATTATAAATTCATTTCCCAAAATTGTCAAAGATATCCTGAAAGGATTGCCAAAAAATGATTATCCAGTATTGAACAGTCGTCTGTTTTTTGAGTTCTGGCTATCTTACGTCTTGGATAATAGCTTAACAAGTATGCGAGGTTTATTTGCCAGGCTAAATAATACAGGATTTGAGTTAGATATTTCTACTTTTTCTAAAGCAAATTTGCATCGAAGCCAAAAACCCTTTCAAGAAATTTACCAAAAACTAAATAAATTAGTCCAAAATAAAGCTGAGAATAAACTCCATAATAAATATGCAATATGCCCGATTGATTCCACAGTTATTACATTAACTAGTAAGTTATTATGGGTGCTGGGTCATCATCAGGTAAAACTTTTTAGTTCTCTAAATTTAGCTACTGGAAGCCCAGAGGATAACTTGATCAACTTTGGACATGACCATGATTATAAGTTTGGTTCAAAAATGATAGCTAATTTACCAACAAATGCTGTTGGGGTAATGGATAGGGGCTTTGCCGGATTAAAGTTTATTCAAGAACTAGTACAAGAAAACAAATATTTTGTTCTGCGGATAAAAAACAACTGGAAACTAGAATTTGAAGAGTCAAGCGGATTAATTAAAGTTGGTGCATCTGATGATGCCCAAGCCTATAGAGTAATTAATTTTTGTGATTTAGAAACAAAAACTGAATTTCGGTTAGTAACTAATTTACCAGCAGATGGAGAGGCTACTGTTAGTGATGATGATATTAGGGATATTTATCTATTACGTTGGGGAGTTGAATTGTTGTGGAAATTTTTAAAGATGCACTTAAAACTTGACAAATTAATTACTAAAAATGTTAATGGTATCACCATACAAATCTACGTTAGCTTGATAGCATATCTGATTTTACAGCTTGTATCTATTCCCGAACAATGGGGACATACACTATTAGATAAATTCCGCTATTTACAATCCTGTATGTGTCAGAAAATCAGTTATGTTCATTGGTTTGAAGAGATGATGTTATGTTGAATATTTTGGGCTTAATAGAGTTAATGTAACTAACTATGTAAAGTTTTGTATCAGCTTTCAACATTTTTGAATAAAACAGTTATCAAATTCATGTATTATCACTTCTATTGAAGTTTCCCAACTGCGAGATCCAGATGATGCGGTCATACTCGCAACTGCTTTATCTGCTAATGCTCAAGTAATTGTTACTGGTGATTTAGATTTACTAGTGTTGATAGAATTTAATGAAGTTCCAATTTTAACACCGCAGATTTTTCTCAGTCGCTACTTCTCAGATGAATAACTATTCACAAAAACAAAATAAGGTGCGTTATGGTTTTGCCAAACCCACCTTATTTCTCACAAATGACCAATAACTAATAACTAATTAGCTACTTCCGCTATTTCAATAATCCGCCCTTCATAATCCTTAACTAAAAAGTTTAAGGGCTTCTGGTTACGGATTTTGAATTTTAAACCGCGTGTTTCTACCCGCATTAAAACCATTTCTAAGCAGTCACGGTCAAAGCAAACGTGACGTTGCTGATTTTTTACACCCAAACTTGCACCTGTAATGACGTGTAGCTGGGTATTCTTCTTTAATTGATACCACAGTCCATCACTGGCATTACTCATTGACTTGCCAGACCAGCTAGGACTGGTGGACATATATAGCGGATCTATGCCCGTTGCGCCTATAGTTTGTTCGTAGTTGTAGTAGTAGTGCAGTGGTACTTCTGCGGCTGGTAAATCTAGTAGCCCTTCGTATAATTGTCGGGCAATCTCTAGATCGGACACCATCACAGTATGCACTTTGGGCGCACTGGTGAGGAATAGCCACATAGCGCCAGCATAGGCTGCTAAGAGCATCACCATGATGCCTTGGGTTGACAACAGGCTATCTAGAGGCAAGGAGGGCAAAAAAGAGCCTAAAACAGGGGTAAGCCGGAACGATATCACACTAGCTGCTATAACCATGAACAAATTAAAAATTATATAAGGGAGTCGCTTTTATTTTTGTCTATAAAGACTTCAACTAAGAGGTCTTTGTTCTAGTGTACAAGACTAAACTAATCTGAGTCTTCGTTCTCAACAGACCTACATCAAGATATTATACGGCTGACTCAAAAATCTTATTGGCAACTTTATTTTAACAAGTATCAATGGCCAAACTTATGCAAATTCCTCATTTTTCTGAAGCTAATCACCCACTGGTAAAGTCCCTGTTTCATCACAGTGACCAAGAATTGCTGGATCTGTTTCAACATAATCCCGATGCTGGTAAGTACTTTACGGTGATTTTTTGTCGTTACAGCCCGATAGTCTACACTTTAATTCAACATTCCGCGCGATCGCCTGTACAGGCTGATTATCTTTTTGCTCTGACTTGGCGACATATCTATTACGAACTCGGTGGACTGGATTTAAAAAATCCCCTTCCAGGTCAAGAAGGGTTGACCTTGCAAAATTGGCTGATTAACATCACAGCTTACTGTATCAATGAAATTCAATTACCCCCAACTGAAGCCATTCACTATTCTTTGCAAGCAACTTCTCCACCACTTTGGTGCTATGTCGAACAGGCATTAGACCAACTGCCCCCTATGTTACGATTGATGGTCTTGATGGCGCAAACCTTTCATTGGAGCGAAACTCGCATTGCTGCTTATCTACAAGCCGAAGGGGAAAAGGTGACACCTGCTGAAGTAGCCAATTTTCTCCAGGAAGGCTATCGTATGCTAGAGGACAAATTACCCGCAGACATCCGCACTATCTACTTGGGCGAAGATTTGGTTAAGTCATAGGTTAAGTATATACGCGTAAACTGCTAGTCTTCATGCTGACATAATAAAACTTTTCTGCCAGCTTTTACTTAAAACCGCAATTTCTTGGGTAAGTTTTATGACACAACAGCATTTATTCCCTAGCACTCAAGCCAAAAGCTACCAGTTGTTTGGTTTTTACCTATTAATTTTGACTTCCCTATTGCATCCTGTAGCCGCCAGTGCGGCTGATATTACTCAACAACTCCATCGTCCTTTCAATAGTTCTATTGGACGGCAATCTAGAGATGATGCAGACTCATTATTACAGATGGCTGAACAACAATATGCTGCTGGATATGCAGACAAAGCCATTGACTCTGGTTTACAAGCGTTGGATATTTATCACTTGATTGGTGACCTGAGGGCAAAAGGTCTAACTTATAATTTGTTAGCAAAAGCTTATATTGAATTAGGACGTTTTAAAGAAGGAGAAGACGCATTACGTCGAAGGTTAGCGATCGCCCGTGATACTAAAGACTTTCAATCACAAATTTTCGCCCTGAATAATCTTGGTACGTTGCTACTACAAGCAGGTGAAGCCACAGCCGCCGGACAAACAATTCAGGAAGCCTACACCATCGCTGACAATGTGAAAAATATTGATGGTGAGGGACTATCCTTGAGTAACTTGGGTCTTGTATCGGCTAGGCTGGGAGATTACAACAAGGCGATCAAACTTTATGAAACAGCTTTGATTTTCCGCCGTCGGACTGGGGACGCACCAGGAGAAATGAATACTTTAAATAACTTGGGCGATGCTTACCTAGCGGCTGGCAATTATCAAGATACGATTGGTACTTATGGCGCAGCTATGAGAATTGCCAAAACTATAGGCGATCGCTCTAACCAATTACGTGCCATTGATGGTTTAGTCACAGCTCACAGCGCCGTAGGACGCTATGAACGCGCCTTTGATTTACTACAACAGCGTTTAACCATCGCTCAAGAATTACAAAATCTGCGCGAAGAATTAAAATCCTTTGAATCCTACGCAAAATTATACGAGCAGCTAGGTAACTACCCAACCGCTCGTAATTTTTACGAAAGAGCAATCATACTTTCGCAAACCCTAGAAGATAACAAACAAGAAGTGTTTTTACGCGATCGCCTGACGCAAATGTTGAGGAGTCAAAAGTCCATAGCTAAGTAACAACTGACAATTGACGACTGACTAGTTCAAAAACACTGAACCGTTATTTTCAATTCTCAACGCGCTTCGATCTTGACCAACATCAGTTGTTTCTCTCAATCTCACCTCCAAAACACCTGATTGTGGGGAAGCCTGAGGAGTTGCTTCTAGCAATCCACCGTCTTCCCGTTGAAATGTGACAGTGACGGGTGCTGTTAAATCTCGGAGTGTGACATCGGATTTACCTTGGAGCGATCGCGGTGCTGTGTCTCCAATTACCTGATAAGTGACATTAGCACCGCTATCATTAACTAATCTCACGTTTACTCTACCACTCGCCAGAGAAATACGGGTGCTAGGACTTTGTTGTTGACCTGGTGAGGGTAGGGGACTAACTGGCACAGTAGATTGTCCTACACCAGGCGCTGGGGTCTGCTGTGATCCTTGAACACCTGGCTGTGTGTTTCCGCCTTCAGTTTGTAAACTGCGTTGAGAACGACCATAGGGGGCTTCACTAAAAATCCTGGGGTTAGGGTTTAGTACTGAACTTGTTTCGCCACCGACACCCATTCTTATTTGCTCAGCGTTTGGCGTAGCAGGAACGCTGCTTTGTGGAAGCAATCCCTGATCTATAAGCCTTTGAGTGAAAGCATTAGGAGGGCAACCCTGAGGGACTGCAACCCGATCATTGTGTGGTTGCTCATAAAAAATTCTTGGACAAGGATTAACTTTAGAATTGGGCTGGATAGTAGGTTGCTGAACTGGCTGTTGTGACAGCACTGCTTGAGGAATTGCTACTATACCCATCAGCAACCCTCCACAAATTGCACTCAATAATTCAGCAGACTTGCGAAAGTTGGAAAAGTTTATGCTCATGATTTACTCCTAAAAATTTGAGTTTTAGCAAATAGGACGATTTTTTATTTAAATCAATTAAATAAATCTCTACTACGAAAGCAGCATTCTCAATCTACCAGCTATTCTTTTCGTCTTTCTCTAGCTTTGGGATTGAAAATGTGGACAAAAATTGTGTATATCAACCTCTATCTTTAGGATGATGAATATAAATAAATCACATTACTAATAATAAAAACATTTCTAGATCAATCAGATTAATTTTCTTGGAAATTTAATTATCCGTAGGGTGGGCATTGCCCACCACATAGTTATTAAGAAGATGCCAGACTTCAGTTAAGCTTCTTCCCAAATTTGACGAACTTTATCAGGTAACCAATTAGCAATTTCTTCAATTCGCTCTGATGATAATTCATCTTTTGTAGCAGAAAACACAGCTTTAACTACTTGTTCCCTATCTACATTTGGCGGCATTCCCCCCTCATTAGCCACCCGGAATAGGAAGCGATCGCTATCGATTTTAAAAATTCCAGGGCCT
The DNA here is from genome assembly GCF_009856605.1 of Trichormus variabilis 0441. Classification (NCBI taxonomy): domain Bacteria; kingdom Bacillati; phylum Cyanobacteriota; class Cyanophyceae; order Nostocales; family Nostocaceae; genus Trichormus; species Trichormus variabilis. Next base: position 5,232,581 of record NZ_CP047242.1, read on the forward strand.
TGCCAGGGTGGACGTACCCGACTCAAGAAGCCGACAAGAGGATTGGTATCATGCCACAAATCTGCAATTTCCATTTGCAGCGATTTATCATCACTTTCTTCCGCAGGTTCATGTAGTTCTGCTTCTACTCTGTCCGCAGCTTCTGTAGTCATCAAATCACGCATGACACGAAAGACTACTTCAGTTATATCTCTGGCATCATAAATATCACCCAAGCCGCTTTCTGTTCTTACTTTTTCTAAAAAAGGTATATTTTTTTCTGGAATGGAAGTTGTCATCAAGACCTCCAAAAGTTTTCTTATACCTGCATTTTCGCCAGCAAAAAATAGCATATTAAATGACAAATTCTTAATCATTCAACTGCTGGCTGCAATATTTATGGCTAAAAAATGCAGGCTTTAATAAATAAATTAGTATGTAAATTTAATAAAATTCATCTGTCACAGGAAACAAATATCAATTATCAAATTAAGACTCTAGAGTTATGGGTAAAGTGACAATAAAAGTAGTACCGTTACCTACAGTGCTTTCGACTTGAATGTTACCGTGGTGATGTTCCACAATAGCTTGCGCGATCGCTAGTCCCAATCCTGAACCTGTAGCATTATCTTTACCTACATTCCCACTCTTATGAGTGCGTGCAGGATCAACTCGATAAAAACGATCAAATAATCGCGGTAATGCTTCAGCCGGAATACCAATTCCCGTATCACTCACCTTAATTTGTAACTGCGATGTATTATAGCGAACTCTATCTACACGCACCAATTCCACATTCACCGCCCCACCTGGGGGTGTATAGTGCAAAGCATTACCAATTAAATTAGTGAATAATCGCACCAGTTGATCCCAATTCCCCACCAGTGTGAACCAATGTTCTAGTAATTCAGGACTAGTTTCAGAATCAGCAGGATCAATTAAGTGCAAATTCAGAGTAATTGCTTTTTCTGTAGCTACAAGCTGTTGTTCTTCCACCACATCCATCAGTAAAGCATCAAGGGGACAAGATGAAAAACCATCTCTGCTTACACCACTGTCCTGACGTGCTAGAAATAATAAGTCATTAACTAACTTACCCAAACGCTGGGTTAACCGTTCCACTACCTTTAATTGTTGGCGATAATTGGAAGATGTAGCGGCTTCAGTTTCAGTCAACTCTAAATCAGCTAAAGCAACTTGGACATTAGTTTGAATCAAAGTGATGGGACTTCTGAGTTCATGGGAAGCATCCGCAGTAAATTGCTTGAGACGTTGGTAAGATTCACCAACTGGTTCCATTGCTTTACCTGAGAGAAACCACCCACTGGCGGCAACAGAAATCACCATTAACCCAGTTCCCAGCGCCAAATCAAAAATTAACTGGCGACTCGGTTTAGTCACTTCAAACCAAGGATGACTCACACGCAGATATCCCAAAACTTGCCGTCCAAATTCCACTCGTTGTGTAACTTGTCGCAATAATAGTCCTGAATCTTGATTGGTGAGTGCTGAGTTTTGCGTTTTTGAGTTTGTCCATCTGTCTTGCTTAAAAACGTGAACAGTTTCACCTGTGCGGTTACTGTGAATAGGAATATTTAAAGGTTCAGAAAAAGTTGACCAGATTAAGTCACCAGTAGGACTAAACCACTCTAGATCAATATGATCATCTTCTACAGTATTGGCATTGTTGCGAAAACTGGCTTCTACGTTAATGCGTAGCTTCTCAGGCTCACCGTTCACTGGTTCAATGACCAGCGATCGCTCTACAATTTCCACCACATGACTAAGAGTATCGTCAATCCGTTCCACCAATGTACTACGGACATATAAATACACACCACTGGCAAACAACAGCAACAATACCGCAGTTACCGCAGTGTACCAAATAGCCAGACGACGACGAGTAGCTTGAAACATTTGCCTAATGTAAAAGAACTAAATCTTTGTTAAGTGCTAAATTCTTGTTAAAGCAATGCAGTAAAGAATATTAACTGATGTAAGTAATATTTAAACCAAGTTTTTCCTCACTATCACTTAAGTAAATATGCTGAGGACGGAGACTAGTAGGTAAGAATATAGTAAATGAGCTAAATATCAAATTAGGCTATTTTTTATTGTTCAATAAGTTTTAATACTTCACCACCTGAACTGCCAATTCAAATTTATATCTAACTTTATTTTCTATCATTTTACTGTTTATTCATTCAAATTTTATCAACTAATTATTTAAAGGATGAGTTTAGCCCTTATTCATGGGTAAGTTAATCTTGTTAGCTCCAATATTTAGATAATGGCTGTGAACTTTCCTCAAGAAGTTTTGATGACTCAAAATTTATTGAAGGCATACTTACAGTAAATTAATCTATCTATGAATTTAAATACACAATCAATGAGATTTTCTGTAAATAAATTGACTAACCAAAAACAACAATATCCCAGGTTTTACTATGTCAGCAATCCAACTTTCTAGCATCCTCAATAATAATGTTTATACTGAAAACTTTAATACCTTACGTACTTCAGGTAACGCCACTTGGGTTAATGACAGCACTATTAATGGATGGTACACAGCTCGTACTGGTACTGGAACCCAAATTTCTACAACTAATGGCAGCACTAGTACTGGAAACTTATACAGTTTTGGTACTGTAGGTAGCACCGATCGCGCCTTAGGTTCCATCGGTTCAAGTGGCTCCAGCGCCGGAAGTTTTTTCTGGGGTGTCCGCTTAGTTAATAATACAAACATCACCCTCGATTTTCTTAAAATCAGTTATGTCGGTGAACAATGGCGTAATAGCGGTGCAGGCGCTCAGACAGTAGATTTTCAGTATCAAGTCGGTGCTACTAGTATCACTGGCGGTACTTGGATAGATGCTAATAACCTTGACTTTACCAGTCCAGTAACTGGTGGTACTGCAACGGCTCTAGATGGTAATGCAGCAGCTAACCGTACTTCTATATCCGGTAAAATCAGTGGTCTGAATCTAGCACCAGGCCAAGAAATCTGGCTACGTTGGCGCGACATCGACCATACAGGTAGTGATCATGGTCTAGCCATTGATGACTTTTCTTTATCATTTGGTACTTTTGGTACAAACGGCAACGATACTCTACAAGGTGATGACTCTGAAGACTATATAGACGGTTTAGCCGGTAACGACATCATCACAGGATTAAAGGGAGATGACATCCTCATAGGTGGTGGTGGTAATGATCAGTTCATCCTTAATGCAGGAGACGGAACAGATACCATCACTGATTTTGGTGGTGCAGGTACTCGCTTTAATCCATCCTCCAGTATCCGAGCAGAAATGGATCTCTTGAAATTTCAAGGCGCTGGTATGACTGCTCAAAATATGCTCCTCACCCAAAATGGTGCTAATTTAGAAATTACCTTCGAGGGTGTGGCTAATACCAAGGTCATTTTGCAGAATTTTCAGATGCAAAACCTGAATAACTTCCGGGAACCGCTCCTCAGTCAGCCGAAGATAGGCAACATTCTGTTTGAAGGAGACGGTAACACTATTCAAGATGTCTATGATGTTTACACTGCTACCCAAACCGACAGAACCAACTTTAAAAATAATGCTGTCACTTTCCTGAATGACCTTGATAACTACTACGTTGGTCTCAATGGTTCTAACGATGTTATTAATGGTCAAGGAGGTAACGACACAATTGATGGTTTAAGTGGTAATGACATCCTCCGGGGTGGAGATGGTAATGATATTCTCATTGGTGGATTGGGTAATGATATTTTAGTTGGTGGTAGTGGTAATGACCTATTTGTTCTACAAGCAAAGGGTGGAACAGATATAATCAAAGACTTTGTAGACGGTCAAGACTTGATTGGTTTAGCAGGTGGTTTGACCTTTGGACAATTAACCATCACTCAAGGTACGGGTGTAGATATTAATAATACTTTAATTAGAATCACTAGTACCAATGAATTAATAGGTATCTTAAATGGAGTTGTCAGCAGTAATATTACTGTCAGTGATTTCACTGCATTTACTTAAACGTATGAAAGGTTATTTATAAAGTATAAATAAAATTCCTGTAGTGGAGTGTCAAGGCTAAAGTAGTGGAAAAATATAGCTCTTGTGGGATGGGCTTCTAGCCCGTCTTGTGTCGGCAAGATGCCCACACTGGAAGATAATCCCAGTGTAACATTTAAGGCTTGCCACGCTACTACTGGATTATTATTTATCTGTTCAAAAATTAAAGATGATTCCTATATGCAGATTTTGTGGTAAAGATTTTGGTTCCCAAAATAAGGACTAAAGTCCTTACTACGAGCTTATTCATACTTTAAAATTGCTTTTGCAGACGATTTCCATCTGTTTTGCTTTAACCGTAAATCGACTGAGTAAGAAAAAAGAAATAAGTACTATTACTTATCATGAATATAGTAAATTTAAATACTTTCAGTAAAATTTCTGATGTTGCTTAAATATACAACGGGCTAAATTGTTTTTGCGCTTGTTCAGGCGTAGCAAAAAACCACACAAGTTATACCTACACGACCATGAAAAAGATATATTCTTTAGCATCTTTAACATTGGGTACAGTAGCTTTAGTTAGCAATTTCTTTTCCGCACCCGCTAAGGCAGCCACCGCCGATGTAGACATCCAAGCCAACGTTCCAGAAATTATCTTTTTGGAAACCTATGATACTCTCACCTATGACGTACAACCTACAGATTTAGCACCTGGCTATACTAATGGAGTTATCCAGACTGTAAATGGTACTTTTGATGCCGCAGGCACAGTTGATAATGCCCTCAACGGTGGTGCAAGTGCCACCGTTGCTAACGGCATTGTAACAATTACTAACCCTATTACCCTGTACAAGACTTGGGGTATTACTAGCACTGGTAATATCGTACATGGGATTGCCAATAGTGGCACTGCTGTTGCCTTGGATTCAACTAGCGGCAACAGTACAGTTTCCTTCACACCTACTCTAGCTTCCTCTACTGATTCTGCTCCTGGTTTAGATTATGCTAACGCTCTGACAGGAGACGTAAGCTTTGAGTTCGACTTTTCTGCCACCACCGAATCTGGTTTGCACACAGGCGGGACTATTACTGTCACAGCTACAGCTAACTAAGATATCTGCATTTAGTTTCCCAGAATAGAGTCGATAATGGCAATTGATATCGGCTCAGAGCAAAATTTTTGTGTTAGGTAAATAGTTTTCATGTGTATCTACGCCCTAACCCATAGAGCTGACAGTCCGCACACATAAACAAGCGTAGTCCATCTAAGACACTTGTAGATTCACGTACTCAGACTTAGTGACTCTGAATCTAAGCCATGAGTTATAAAGTTTAATTATTTCTGCTCTGTCCGTAATCAATTGCCATATTTTTTAGTTATCTGATTGAAATAATTGCTGAATGAATAATTTGATGCAGCACCGGTATTGTCTCGGCATAACAACGATTATTCTGGCTCTCTATCAAATCTGTACTGCGGGTATAGCATCTGCTAATCCAACTTGTACAAGTACTAATGACGGCTGTATTGTCATTGAAAATGAAATACTAGAAATTAGCCAAGAAGATATTGTGCCAGATGGTCGAACTGTGAATTTAAGTGGTCATGGAGTGATAGGTGAAACTTCCTTAAATACATCTAACCCGTTCTTAGTTAATACACAAATTAGCAAGACAATTAATAATCTCTGGCAGTTCCAAATAGATAGTAATAACCTTAATAGTTTACAGGTACAATACACCCCTTCTGGTAATTTTTCACTTACACAAGGAAGCTCCGTAATTATAGTAGATATTGACCCTCTAGCACCCATTGTTATCGGACAAGGTGCAACACTGGATAGGGTGATAGTCCAAGGAGGAGCAACTTTTACTTTAGACTTATCACAAGTAACAAAATCCGGTATTCATTCTGGTAGTTTGCAGTTAACAATTACAGAATTTTAAACAATTAATCTATTTATTATTAATGATGAACAAGCAGATAAAGCTAACTAAAACACTAAGAAATGTTGGGCTGAGTATCTTAGCAACAGCGAGCGCAGTTGCTTTAGCTTGTAATTCTACTTCAGCTATTTCTATTGGTGTTAGCCCTCCACGCTTTGAGTTAAAGCTTGACCAAAGAAGGTCTAGTACTCAATCTTTTCAAGTAGTAAATAACGGGAAAAAACCATCGACTTTTAGAATCTATACTCAAGATTGGACACTCGACGAAAAAAATAATATTAAAGCCGTACCAACTTCTGAACAGTCGCTGTCTTCATCAATTGTAGTTAACCCAGTTAGGTTTACTATTCCCCCAGGAAAAGCTCAAAGTGTCAGATTTTCCGTGCGTCCCCGTGTACAGCCTAAATCCGGAGAACATCGAGCTTTTATCTTTATAGAAGAAGTTCCTTCTGAAGATAGAGACGCAAGTCCTAAAAGTGTAGCTGATGTGAGAGTTGTTGGACGTTTTGGGGTTGCTGTCTATGGTTATGTTGGTGAAATCAAGAGAGTTGCTTCACTCAATAAAATTACTGTAGATACTAAAACTGGCCCCGTACAAGCAAATTTTGATATTTCTAGTCAAGGTAATGGCTATGTGCGGATGGCTGGTCAATATGCTATTTGGCCGGCTGCTAAATATCCAGGTGCTAATGCTACTAAACAAATTGCCAATTTAGAAAAGAAAACTACAAAATTACCAGAAAATGTCTTGAGTGCTGGTTTCTTACCTAGAAGCCCCATATTACCAGATACTCGTCGTCAAATCCCTCTCCGAATACCACAAAAACTAACACCTGGTCAATATGTTTTAGACATTAACGGTGAATTGAATGGGATCAAAATTGATCAAGGTATCCCTTTCAGTGTGTCAGTTTTAGCGAGTACTCCTCGAAAGCCTTTAACCAGTCCTGCTGATTCGTCTCGTCGTAACATCATTCCCAGACGCACAAGATAGCATTTGTTGGTACATCAACTGCGATTTTTTAATTGATTTAACTACTTTCTTCCCCAACTACTTTGCAGTCAAGAAATTTCTCGGCTGCTTATAGGAACATTTGTGTTTAATTAACTATGTTTTACGATCGCCCCCCAATTTCCCCCCCACCAATCACACCACATTCGTTAGTAAGTTCTATTCCCACACCCCAAGATAATGATCATAGCCAAACGGCTGATACATTTAAGTATGCGATCGCTACTCCTAGTGAACTAGAAACATTTCCCAATGAGTTCTCTACAGGTGTTTCACCGCAGCTTTTTACAACAGAACATTTTAGTGAGGAACTCATTACTCAACATATAGTTAGCGAACTACCTGTTGGTAATACGAGTAACAATAACGTCACCAATATCCCAGGAATATCTACTGTTGACAATATTAAACAAGCTCCTAAAGCTGAATCTTCTCCACCAAATTTGGGTAAACCGGAAAAAGATAATGGTGTCACAGCACCAGTAAATACAACAGATACAATTACTTTTACCGAAACTTCTAGTTCTGGTATAGAAACTTTATTACTAGGGGTAATTATTAACCGTAGAGAAGTTGGTAGTTTAGATGTTATACGTCGAGGAAATACCTTACTAGTACCTTTAGAAAACTTTGCTCAACTTACAGGCTTAACCATTACAACAACTGATGATACTACAGAAATCAAAACACCTCTAGGTGCTGTGAAACTAGCGTCTAGTGAACTAGAGATAATTCAGGGAATTACCCATATTAGCGATTCTTTATTACAAGAAAAACTCAATACCACAATCGAGTTGAGGTCTTTAGAAGCAGCTTTGATTGTTGGGTTACCTTGGTTATCAGGTAGTAGAGAAGCGCGAAATGCAGCAATTGATCTAGAACCAGAAGTTAAAGCACCGCTAAGTGGATTGTCTAGTTTTAGACAGGAACTTAATGTTGTTAATGATTCTGGTGGTACTCGGTTCCAGAGTTATAGTTTGTTGGGTGGGAGACTCGCTGGCGGGACTTGGCGTATACGTTTAAATAATAATTTTGAAAATTCTCCCAACTTAGCTGAATATTTTTTCTATAAACGTAATGGTAGATTTCTTTATCAATTAGGTCGTCAACAAATAAGTGTACATCCCCTATTAAATGGGCAAATTTTAACGGGCGCACAATTTGGTTACACTAATTTACCCGCAGATCGCTATAGACAAAGTTATAGTGCTAATCAGTTAATACCAAGAAGTTCTCGTTCTGTACAAACATTTCGAGGCGAAGTTCCTCCAGCCAGTTTTGTGCAACTGCGAGTTGGTAGTAGAATAATTGCCCAACAGCAGGTAGGATTTGATGGAAGATACGAATTTTTTGATGTAAATTTGCCTGCTGGACAAAATAATTTAATTGAAGTTTTGGTTTACGATCGCAACAATTTCAGTGTACCTATTGAAATTCGCTCTGTGAGACTCAACACCTCAGATTTACTATTACCTCCAGGTGGTAATGTACAGTTATTGGGTTTGGGTTTTAGTGGTAACTTAGCTCAAAATGCTTTTTCTGACGATTATAATACCTCTGATTCTGGTAGCCTTGTGGGCTTTTATCAATTTAGGCAAGGTCTATCAGATAATTTTACTGTTGAAGCTGGACTACAAGCAATTCCGAATACTTTCCAAACTCAATTAGGTGCAATTTGGCGTATAGCCAATCCTGTGATTTTATCGGGTAGCGTGGGTACATCTTTTGGTAAGCTTGCTTATAATGCAGATTTAGATGTTCAGTTAGGTGGATTAGATATAAATGCTAATTCTCAGCTATTCCCCGAAGGTTATAGAAGTGATAATGGCTCAAGAGAAAGATATAATCATAGCTTAGAAGTAGGTTATCGCTTCAATAGTAATTTGAGGTTGGGAGTTTTAGCACGTAGTCGCAAATCTGATTCAAACTCAACTGAATACATTGCACCTACTTTCTATTTCCGTCCCTCTAATAGTTTATATTTTACAGGTAGACCTGACACTGAAGGGCAATATCTGTTTTATTCGGCATATCAACCTAATGCTTTAACTCGATTATCATTTAGTAGCTTTGGTGATAACTATGCTACGGATTTCAGTTATAAATTAAACAATAATTATCAGTTATCTTTGGGTAGTGATTTCGGTGGTAATCTACCAGCTCGCTACCTTGCTACAGTAAATTATTATCCCAGAAATATTAGAGGATTTAGTTGGAGGTTAGGGCTTGCTTATCGGGATGGCGATGTGGGGCCAATTGTTGGTGCTAGCACCCAATTGATACCGGGTCTATTTGCTAGAGTCGAATATCAAGCTATACCTTCCAGGGCTAGAAGTAATTTTGGTGGATGGGGAGATGATCGCCTGACAATTTCTCTAGTATCCGATTTATCATTCTCTGATGGTAGAATCTCCCCAGGTAACTTTAACTCTTTTGGGAAAGATAAGGGAGCGATTTCTGGACGTATTTTTGTCGAAGGAAGTAAAGAAAGCTTTGATTTAGGCGAGTCTAGTGTCCGAGTTACAGACAAATACGGTAAGATTATCGGTGGTGCGAGAACCAATGCTCAGGGTAACTTCTTTGTCGGTAATTTGCCAGAGGGTGTTTACATAGTTGAGGTCGTTCCCAAAGACTTACCCATAGAACTTACCCCCCTGAAAACTACCACAATTGCCGAGGTTGCGGGTGCGGCGGTAACTAAGTTGAGTTTCCCTATGAGGGTTGAATATGGCATTGCTGGACGCATTACAGATAGTGCAGGTCTGCCCGTACCGGGTTTAGCGGTAGAACTTGTTAATGCTGAAGGTAAAAAAGTTGGAACAGGCGCAACTGACGAATTTGGTCTTTATCGTGTAGATGGTCTTCCGGCTGGTCAATACACATTACAGGTTCCCAATCAAAGCAACATCAATCGTAGCAATAGCCTGCCCAAACGAGCTATAACTATTGAGAACGATTTTGCCTACGACCAAAATCTGCAATTACCCATTTCCGCAGCCACTAAAGATGCACAGGAAGCACCAAAGTTACCTAATCCTTAAATCTGCGTGTTGTTGAATTGATGTATGAATAAGGAAAAGCAAAGATAAAAATCTTTACCTTTTGGGAAAATTTAATTTTATTTCGGCAACAACGCCTAATTTTAAATATTTAAGTGTGGCAATTATATTTATTAGCCAGATACTTCACCTTTATGCCCCATTTCATCTACGATATGAATTGTTCTCCCCTTCAATGGGCTGCATTAGGTTAATCTGCGATCGCTATGCCTAAATCAAAAAAAAGCTCTAATTCTATTAATTTAAACGATCCTCAATACTATCTTAACCGGGAGTTAAGCTGGTTAGAATTTAATAACCGAGTTTTACATGAAGCTTGCGACTCACGCACAAAACTATTAGAAAGACTTAAGTTTTTGGCAATTTTTAGTTCCAACTTAGATGAGTTTTTCATGGTGCGGGTGGCAGCTCTAAAACAACAGGTAGAAGCAAAGGTCAGCAAACTAACTCCCGATGGACGCACACCCCAACAACAATTAAATGATATTCGCCTGAATCTCATACCCCAAGTTACAAAACAGCATCAACATTTTGAACAAATAATTCGCCCCTTGTTAGCTAGTCATGGTATCCATATTTTGGATTACATTAACTTGACTCAAAAACAACGCAGTTATCTAGATAACTATTTTGAAGATCAAATTTTCCCGGTTCTGACACCCTTAGCCGTTGACCCCAGTCATCCCTTTCCCTACATTTCTAATCTCAGCTTGAATTTGGCTGTTGTGGTCAAGAACCCAGAGACAGAAGAAGAATTTTTTGCCAGAGTCAAAGTTCCCAGCGTTCTCCCTCGGTTTTTGCCCCTACCGCCAGAGTTAGCATTTCAAGAGAACGGACAAGCAGCTAACTGGGTAGGTGTACCATTAGAGCAGGCGATCGCTCATAATCTAGATTCCCTCTTTCCAGGGATGAATATCCAAGAATATCATCCCTTCCGCATTACCCGCGACGCTGACCTAACTCTGGAAGAAGATGAAGCTGATGACTTGTTATTGGCAATAGAACAAGAACTGCGAAAACGGCGTATGGGTGGTTCTCCCGTCAGAATTGAAATTCAATCCCAAACGCCAGAACTCATCCGCACCAGGTTACTGCAAGACCTAGACCTAACAGAACAAGATGTCTACGAAGTCGATGGTCTGTTAGGACTGCGTGATTTGATGTCCTTTATGGCTTTGCCGTTGCCAGAACTCAAAGATCCACCACGCCAATCTGTAGTACCGATGCGTCTACAACGATTGCGAGAACCAAACTTAAATCCTGATGTTTTGGAGTTAGAGGAAGGTAAAGACTTTTTCTCGGTCATTCGAGAAAAAGATTTGTTCGTACACCATCCCTATCAATCTTTTTCTGCCACAGTCGTGCGCTTTATCACCCATGCAGCCCACGACCCAAATGTCTTAGCAATAAAGATGACATTGTATCGTACTTCCGGCGATTCACCCATCGTTAATGCTTTAATTGCGGCGGCAGAAAATGGTAAACAAGTATCAGTCCTAGTAGAACTTAAAGCACGATTTGATGAAGAAAATAATATTTATTGGGCAAGGCGATTAGAAAGAGTTGGTGTTCACGTTGTCTATGGCTTAGTAGGTCTGAAAACTCACTGCAAAACGGTGATGGTAGTGCGACGAGAAAAAGACCGGATGCGGCGTTATGTACATATTGGAACTGGCAATTACAACCCAAAAACAGCCAGACTATATACAGATTTAGGATTGTTTAGTTGTCGGGAAGAATTGGGTGCGGATATTACAGATTTGTTTAATTTCTTGACTGGTTATTCACGGCAAAAGTCTTATCGAGAATTGCTAGTTGCGCCTGTAAATATGCGCGATCGCTTTTTGGAGTTAATACGTCGGGAAATCACCAACGTACAGAATGGATTTTCAGGTCGTATTGTTGCCAAAATGAACTCTCTTGTTGATCCACAAATTATTGCGACTTTGTACGAAGCTTCCCGTGCTGGCGTACAAATTGATTTAATTATTCGAGGCATTTGCTGTTTGCGCCCAGGTATTAAAGATATCAGTGAGAATATTCGCATTATCAGCATTATCGGCCGCTTTTTAGAACACTCCCGCATCTATTACTTCCATAACAATGGACAAGAAGAAATTTTTATTGGTAGTGCAGATTGGATGAGCCGTAACTTAGATCGGCGAGTAGAAGTAATTACCCCTATAAAAGACCCAGATATTGCTAAGGATTTGCAAGAAATATTGGGAATTTTGCTAGCTGATAATCGTCAAGCTTGGGATTTACAAGCTGATGGTAGTTACATTCAGCGCCTTCCGGGAGAAAATTGTCCAGAAACTAACTCACAGAAAACTCTCATGAATATGGCGTTACGTTCAACGGGAATCGCTACAAATCTGATCGATTCACCAAAAAGTCCTGCATATAAAGACAATTAAATCAACCGAATTTCCCTGCAAACATTAACTTTTCACAATTACTCTAATTAATCTTTATGGTTACGCACAAATTATTCAACCATAGGATAGAGTAATCATTGGTACTTGTTCCCATAAACTATGGAAAATATCGTATTTAGTTATTCCTGGGAATGTTAATGTTCTCTTGTGAGTCCTCTACCTTAAAGGTTCTAGTGGTTGACGATCATGAACTGACTCGTTTAACCTTACAATTAGCCTTTTCTAGTCAGGAAAATATCCAAGTAGTCGGTTTAGCCAGTAACGGTCAAGAAGCGATAGAAATGGTAAGAGACAGTCATCCTGATGTCATTGTTCTAGACTTACAAATGCCAGTCATGGATGGTTGGAGCGCCTCTTGTCATATTAAAGCCATTTCTCCCAACACACAAATACTAGCTTATTCGTCAGTAGAAGATATACGTTTTCTTGACACAAAGACAACTTCTAACTTTGATGATGTTTGTAAAAAAGATGTGCCTACCAAGGAACTTATTGCTTTGGTAAGAGAATTGGGAAGACGTGGGGCGAATAGTTCAATTTCCCAATAAATACATTTGCTACGTCGCTTAACTAAATCGGTATAGTTGAAAATGGGGACCTGAAGAAATTTTATCATTCAGAAGCGTCGGTAAAATCGTTATTTGACGGTAAGACCGACGCAATTTTATTTAATTGTTACCTGTTTCGGGAATAGTGCGTTTATATTCTTCTATCAATTCGTCCAGTTCTTCCAACGCTTGATTAACATCAACTCTTAAAATGCCTAGATTCGGTTGCTCTAGAAGGCTGAGCAAATACTCACGTTTGCTTTGAACTGCTGTAATTCTTTCTTTGAGAGTTGGCAAATCCATGATTTTTGTATCCTAAAAGCGGCTTCAAATTTAAAGTTAACTCAAAAAAGGCTCGTTATGTAGCTGGCATAAGAAGGAAAATCAAGGGTTTAAGCAGAGACTCTTCCCTAAGTTGTCACTCATAACAGATGATAATAAAACTAAAGTGTTAAGAATTTATACTATCTCATGTTACGCCAAATCTCTTTGGGAACAATTGGTTTAAGTATCGGTGGCATATTAACCATCGTGGGGTTTGTTGCCTATGCTGCAAATAATGCCACACTAAACCTGGTCGGATTCTTTTATGGGTTTCCTTTACTTTTAGGAGGACTAGCTCTCAAGGCTAACGAACTCAAGCCCATATCCTTTAGCCAGACAACAACAGAGTCAGTGTTACTCTTGCGCCAACAGCAAGCGACTGTCACCCAAAATAAAATCCGTAAAGATATCACTCGATATTGTTACGGACAGAATGCTCACTTAGACGGAGCGCTGTCTTACTTGGGTTTAAGTCCTTCAGATGAAGACAGACCAATAGTTACAGGTCTACGAGAAACAGAAACTAATGGAGCTTATACCCTAATTTTAGAATTTGACTCGCCTGAAATACCAGTCAGTGATTGGCAACAAAAACAAGAAAAGATGACCAAGTACTTTGGACCAGGAGTTGAGATAAAAATTACTCAAGTGGGTGAAGATAAAATCGAATTAGCATTGATTACTCTTAGTCAAGAGCCAATAGCCCAAAGTAATCGCCAATAACTAAATAATTAACAACTTACTTTTCTAGTCGCACTGCGTACCATTGTAGATATTTTCCCGCACCTACGTCTAACTCACAACTGGTATCGATCAAGTGTTGGGCTTGGGCTGGCAAAGAATCTAATTTTTGTAGCTCAAGGGGTAAATCCGAAAAATTAATTTTTTGTAATTCCCCCTTGAGCTTTTCTAGTAATTCTATTGTGGTGAGAAACTTTTCTGGTTGGTTGGTTTCTAGGACAACAAAGTTATCCTGTTGATACATTAATGGATCTGGCATTGTCAGGATGCTCTAAGTTATGTCAAATGATTTTACTAAGATAAATTAGATTTTTATAAAAATCTATTACAATGTTGTAATTCATCTAGATGTATGTAAAAATTTCTGAATTTTTAGGAAAAGATAACTTTTGTAGTATGTGATGAGTCTTTAAAATCCAGATATCTTGAGCGACCATGAATGCCAATCGCCTGAATCTATATTATATTTATTTACATTTTAAATTCAAAAACATATTTTTAAATCAGCTTGTCAAGAGGAATCTTACTTAATTGAGTAGCTGATTAATAACACTAAAAAAATCATTGTGTTAATAGCTTGATAATAAACTTATACAATCTCAGTAATTTTCTTGAATACCCATCACTATCAAGCTTACAGGATGTTTTCAATCGCTGCAACTTAATTGAGAGCAGGCTTGGGTTTGGGAAATATTTTCCTGGTAATTTGGCTATTCATATATTGTTTTATTTTTTTAAGTTTATATACAAAATAACCCCTGGAGTGAAAAATTGGGATTCACATTTAAAGTTTTGCTTAATAGAGCAATTACGCTTTATCAGACGGGAACTATAACAGTAATATTTCTTATCATGCCTATAAAGAATCAGTGTAATAAGCAACTACCTTTGTTCTGCCTATTCAATGTATACCCGACATAGTATTAATCCAGATTCTGGGTTACAAATTATCGAGAAGTCCATAGCTACAAAAGATACAGGCTTGCTATCTGTTTCAGTATTGATGAATGCCGTACAAACTTTTTTCTACACACTCACCAAGATTTTGCTGAAATTATGACTACAGGTAATTTAACTATGGAGGTGGAGCTTTTCTCTGTTTTTCAGTCCTCAGAACTCTGATTTTCTACGGAACGCATCTCATGTCAGGCATAAGCCCATATTCTCTTTCTAAAAAACCTCCCTTAATTTTGGTGGCTGATGATGACAAGACCATCCGAATGCTGTTGCGTGAAGCTATGGAAAAAGAAGGCTATCGAGTAGTAGAGGTCACAGATGGTAAACAGTGTCTAGACGCTTATGAGGCTGTTAAACCAGATATAGTGTTGCTAGATGCTATGATGCCTGTAATGGACGGTTTTACGTGCTGTAAACAATTACTACAAATTGCCAGAAATAATCTAATTACCGCATTGGCAAATCTAGATACTGATTCCGGCTTAGGAAGTACGGTGATCTCCAGATTGTGGGAACGTACACCTATCCTGATGATCACTAGTTTAAACGATGCAGAGTCCGTAGATCGTGCTTTTGAAGCTGGCGCAACTGACTATATTACTAAGCCAATTCACTGGGCTGTGTTGCGTCAACGCTTACGAAGATTACTACAGCAAGCACAAGTGTATAAACAGTTAGAAGCTGCGAACATGGCCTTACAGCACTTAGCCAATGTGGATGGTTTAACTGGATTAGCTAATCGCCGCCGCTTTGATAATTATTTAAATACGCAGTGGATTAACTTGGTACAGAAAGGCGCTCCCTTGTCTTTGATTTTGTGTGATATTGATTATTTTAAATTTTATAATGACCAGTACGGACATCCGGCTGGGGATATTTGTTTACAAAAAGTAGGTGCGGTTTTAAGCTACAAAGCTCAGAAGCATCAGGATTTAGTTGCCCGTTATGGTGGCGAAGAATTTGCCGTGATTATGCCATATACTCATGCAAAAGGAGCGATTTATGTTGCCCATACCATACAAACCAGTGTCAGAGATTTGCAAATTACCCATGATAAATCTGCTGTGAGTCAACATATTACTCTCAGTATGGGTGTTGCTACCATAACTCCTACCTGGGAATCTTCACCTTCTGATTTGATTGCGGCGGCGGATAAAGCACTTTATAAAGCGAAGGAATCAGGACGAGACCGTATTTGTCAATGGAAAGGTAGTCAATAGTTTTCTTTTCCCCTTGCTCCCAGCCAATCCCTAGTCCCAATCTCTAAGATGGATAAACGGGCAGGGTGAAGTGGAACCACGCTCCACCGTGGGGGTTGGAGTCTACCCAAATTTGACCGTAGTGGGCGCGTATTATGCGTTGGCATAAGGAAAGACCGATGCCGTAGCCTTCTTTGGCTTCATCTCGTTCTAAGCGATAGTGATTTTCAAATATACGCTCTCGATTGTCAGTAGGAATACCGGGGCCGGTGTCGCCAATACTAAATTGGACTTTTTGGGTAGTGCGGTGTAATCCAGCAATGCTAATTGTGCCACCTTCTGGAGTATATTTGATGGCATTATCTAACAGATTGATCAGTACTTGGCGGATGCGTTCGGGGTCGGCGTAGACACAGGGCAAATCTTGGGGAATGTCTGTTTCTACTTTTTGCGCTTTGGTGGTGTAGCGATCGCGCAATTCTCCTAGTACTTCTAAACAGAGTAGACCTATTTCCGTTTTTTGTGGTATAATTATTAGCTCTGTATCAGTACCGCGACCCACCTGTAAAAGATCCGCAATCATTTTATCAATTGTTTTAGCTTGAGTGCGGGCTTGTCTTAATAGGTTGACTACTAAGGCGGGTTTTAAGCGTTGAAATTGGCCGATATCTGGGTTGTAGTTAGATTGTAGGGTTTCAATAGCGATCGCTGCTGCTGTGAGGGGATTGCGGAGGTCATGAACTAACATGGCAATTACGCGGTCTTTAAACTGTAACTGCTCTAGTAATTTTTCTTTCTCTTGTTTGAGATTGAATATTTCGTCTGAAAGCCTTAACAGTTCCGCCGAAACAGCAACAGAATTGATAGTAGATGTAGGTTGTGCTACCCGGCCATTATCATCTACACGTTCTTGCAAGTCCTCTTGCAACTTTACATAGGTATCTACGGCTGCTTGCCAGCGCGGCCACAAATTTTTCAGTTGGGTGATGATGTTACTACCGGCTAAAATCTGCCTGGGTTCTGGATGAATTTTAATTAGAGCTGGTGTTGCTACTAACTTAAAATGTTCTGCCAAGTATGGTTGTTGCCCGACATCAATGATTTGAAGTTCAAAGTTATACTCGGCCTGCAAGTCTTTTAAGTAAGCACGGATACGCTGCACCTGCTGTTTGGATTTGGGTCGTCCATCGACGAACAATAACAGCTGGAGTGGAGCCTCAGAATAAATAGGCTGATCCTGGGAAACTTGCATGGAATCGTGTTTCAGCACTGGTAACAACCCGGCGACGCTTTGCGGAAATTAGAATAGACTGACAGGTGTCGATGGTCGTTCTTTTTTCAATTTAATATCTATTTTAGGTTTTTACTACACCTATCCACACAGGGTTTTTGAGATGAGATACATATTTCTTGGCCTTTTATTACCTTTTTGTGTTGCTAGCTGGGAGAGAAACGCTCTTGCCCTAGAATATCAGTCTCCGTCTCATAATCATACTCTGGCGGTTGAGTCAACTGATGAAAATTTTTATACTAAGGCTAGTTACCTGCTTCAGCAGCAGTTGGATTTGATTGTACGCATTGAACAAGCTTTAGTTTCTCCAGATGCTAATCGGATGCGTGCTGTACGGGGACAATTAATTTTTCAAGCTAAAACGGTAGAAAGTTTTCTCCAGCGTTACAAGGGCGATAATTTTTGTAATCTTGCCAACGATTCCCCTGACCAGTTAAGCGAATCACAAACAAAAATTTATTGCGCGCTGTCTGCTTCTAGCCAGGAATTATTAAAGCTTGCGCCTGTGCTAGATAATCTTTTGTCTCGTCGAGGTGAATTAGGTTTAGTTAGGCGCTTACCCTTGGTGAGTGGTGAACGTAAGTTCGATCCAATACTGACTATTGCACCAATACAACAGCCAGACCTGGGGAAGCCAGCAGTGCCTTTATCAACCAGAGAACCAAATTTAGCACCGAGCAATCAACAGACTACCACAGTGACTTTGCCATCTGCACCACCAATTATTGGCAGAGTTGCGAAAACAGCTGTAGTTAATTATCTACCACCGATACAACCTGCGATCGCACCACCTCATACGGCACTGCATATACTGGCAAACGCCAAGCAGTGGTTGACAGCAGCACAGATAGGATTTCCCCCAGAAACAAAATTTAGAGATGCACAGGAAACAGCGAGAGTACTTGACCGTTTTGCTTACGGACTTGACCCACAAGAACCGGAAACTCACGCTAAGTTTTTAAGATTGTCGCGTACTGGGATTTTTCGGGTTTTACCTGCTTCAGCTTACCAGCGTCCGCTAAATACTTTGTGGAATAGATTACAGCCCAACGTGAGTGAGCGCTATTCTTTTCCAAGTTTGGGTAATACTCAGGGAGGACTTAATCCTAGTTTAACACTCCAGGTTGTAGAAGAGAACTTTCAATTTCTGCATCAGGGCATAGACTATAGTTTTATGGTAGATGTGGGTGATGTGCCATTAGAGAAATTGGACAACAGCCTGAAAGTCTTACCCTCATCAAAAAAAGATTTTTTCTTAAACTACCAACCTCCCAAGCAGCTAGAAGCTTTACAAGTAGACAAAAGACGGTTTGTGACTGGTAAAGACCAAAATTGGCAGCAAAATCAGTTAATTCTCACCCGTGCCACCGCTAAATTGAATCATACTTATTTAGTGCGATCGCTACAATTCCAACTACCAGAGATTATTCTCAATGGTCAATTTGCCAATTTAGACAAGAGCAGCTACATAGACCAATTAAAACAAATTCGCAGCAGCGATATGATTATTGCCTTTCGACCAGTCCGTAGGCGTTCTGATGGTAGTTATACTATACTTTGGCGGGTGTTAAATGAGTTACCAGCACCACAAATTCAAGACTAATTGACCAAGTTGCTAGTTACTTAGTCTTAATCGTCTTGTGCGTGTCAGTTGTCAGTTGTTACTAAAACAAACTCCACCCCCAAAGGAATAGAGTTTTTTATTTGGTAATGGGTAATTGAGCAGAAATTCTGACCCAGTACCAGTTATTAATTTAATGTGAGTCTCCAACAGAGGCGCACGTTAAATTAATAACCGAGGTGAAAAATAATTTAGCTTGACTTGTGCAGAGATTGCAAGCTGAGAAAATTAGTCAACTTGGAGAACATTTGGCACAGAAATGAGGGCTGAACTTACAGAATTGGCTCCCCGTTTTGGCATAAGCCGTACAGTAAGGAAAACTGGTGATTCCCATACTGCCGGGAAGGGATTTTGTACTCTTGGATAATCTTAGAGTGCGTTTGTTTTTAGGAGCCGAGAGAATCAAGGAAAGAAGTTTAGGTAATCCCAAACAAGCGACGATATTGATCAGCGTTAGTAAGAAAGCATCTAGTAACTCTATAGGTAATCACCCCCATCGGATAATCAGGTGGCATCTGTTTATTGGCTGTCAATTTCATGCACCAGCTCGTACTCTCAGAACCATCGATTCTAAGCTATATAAAATAACTTTAACATAAACTTTTATCAATGCAACCGTGAAGGTCAGGAAACTGCATACACCCAAGGTGGTGTAGATATGGAGAAGAGATATTCTAAACGTAAGTAGAAAGACTTGAAAAAAAACAACTATGTTAAATAATGTAAAAACAATAGGATTAATTGCGTAGTGAGAATTTTAGTCCTTTTTTGAGAACTAAAGTTCTCACTACAAACATTTAATTATTTACCCTGTTCTACTTAGTAACAGAATTAATTAATTAAGAAAAAACGATTTATTCCATTTGAGGTGTGCTTTATGACCAACAGTCAACCAGGATATTCATTACTATCCGATATTACAAAGGAACAAAGCAAAGAAATACAACGCTTAGTAGATTATACAAATGTAGATTCGTTACCGGAAATTTGGCCGATAGCTGCGAAGAAATTTGGTGAGACTTTAGCTCTTTACAATCCCCATGCTAAACCGGAAGTAAAGATTACTTATCAGCAACTAGCAGAAAAAATCCAGCTATTTGCTTCTGGATTACAAGCATTGGGAGTTCAAGCGGGCGATCGCATCTCCCTGATAGCCGATAATAGTCCTCGGTGGTTCATTGCCGATCAAGGGATTATGACAGCAGGTGCAGTGGATGCGGTGCGTAGTTCCCAAGCCGAAAAGGAAGAATTACTTTATATTGTTGCTCATAGTGGTAGCACAGCTTTAGTAGTCGAAGATTTAAAGACATTCAATAAGCTGCAAGATAGACTCCACGACTTACCAATTCAAGTGGTAGTCATACTTACCGACGAAACGCCACCGACAGAACAAAGCCTTAAAGTATTGAACTTTCTTCAGTTAATAGAAGTTGGCACAAACCATGCTTTTGTTCCAGTTAAACGGAAACGCGACGAACTGGCGACATTAATTTATACTTCCGGAACTACGGGAAAACCCAAGGGCGTAATGCTCAGTTATAGCAATCTCCTACATCAAGTCACAACCTTCCGAGTTGTGGTGCAACCCAAAGTAGGCGATACGGCTCTCAGCATTTTACCTAGTTGGCATAGCTATGAACGGACTGTGGAATATTATTTATTATCTCAAGGTTGCACACAAATTTATACCAATTTACGCTCAGTCAAAGCCGACCTGAAACAATATAAACCCAACTACATGGTTGCTGTCCCGCGCCTGTGGGAATCGATTTATGAAGGAGTGCAGAAACAGTTCCGCGAACAGCCAGCCAACAAACAACGCCTGATTAAGTTTTTATTGGGCATGAGTGAAAAATATATCAAAGCCCAAAGAATTGCCCAAGGTACAAGCTTAGATCATCTCCATGCTTCATCTTTGGAACGATTAATCGCTAAGGTACTAGAATTGGCTTTTCTACCCTTCCATGTTTTAGGACAAAAGTTAGTGTATGGCAAAGTCAAGGAAGCTACAGGAGGAAGATTTAAACAAGTAATTAGCGGTGGCGGTGCATTACCAAAACACATCGATACCTTTTTTGAAATTATTGGCGTGCAGATTTTGCAAGGTTATGGTTTAACCGAAACATCACCAGTCACCAACGTGCGCCGTCCCTGGCGTAATTTTATTGGGACATCCGGACAACCAATTCCCGGCACAGAAGTTAAAATCGTAGACCCTGAGACTCGCCAGCCTTTACCTGTTGGACAACGAGGCTTGGTGTTATTGAAAGGGCCACAAGTCATGCAAGGCTATTACCAAAACCCAGAAGCAACAGCAAAAGCCATTGATCCTCAAGGTTGGTTTGATAGCGGTGACTTGGGTTGGGTAACACCAGATAACGAACTCGTGCTAACTGGCCGGGCAAAGGATACGATTGTTTTGTCCAACGGGGAAAATATCGAACCGCAACCCATCGAGGATGCGTGTTTGCGATCGCCCTACATTGACCAAATTATGCTTGTTGGACAAGATCAGCGTAGCATCGGTGCTTTAATTGTCCCCAACGTGGAAGCTTTGGCAAAGTGGGCAGAAAGCCAGAATCTTGTTTTGAGTGTAGAGGATGATAATTTAACCTCCTCATCCAGTCAAAAAATTAACCTGGAGAGTAAAATGATCCAGGGTTTATTCCGGCAAGAATTGAATCGGGAAGTGCAGAACCGTCCTGGTTATCGCCCAGATGACCGTGTGGGGCCGTTTAAACTGATTCTGGAGCCATTTTCCATCGAAAACGGCTTGATGACACAAACGCTGAAAATCCGGCGACACGTTGTCACAGAACGCTACCGCGATATTATCAACGCCATGTTTGCCTGATAATTCCACACTACAAACTACTTAGAGTGAACGGGAAATTTTATGACAGATGTCTCCAACCCTCAATTGCTTTTGAAGCGCGTTGTTAATGTAAAAGTTATTGTCACCCCCCTCTGGAAAGAGGAAGTGCAACAGCAATTGCAAGCACAAATTAACCAAATTGACCAGCAACTACAACAATTGGATTTAGAAGGACAAAGAGCGATCGCTGCTATTCAAAAGCAAAGCCTCCAACCACCCGGACCCCAAACCCTGCAACAAATTGACAATATTCAACTCCAAGTCAATCAAAAGAAAAGCGAACTTCTAGAACAAAAAAATCAAATGCTGCAAAATCTCCAGCAAGTACAATTGCTTGAGTTAGATCAAGAAGTCAATCAATTTCAAATGGAAGGTTTCTTCCGTGTGGAACGGGGAGACAACTTGATTAGCAAAATGCAGGTAGAAATCGTCATCCGCGATGGTGTTGTAGAAGATATTCGTGGCGACATTTAAACGTTGCGGATTCTGAGTTTTAACTAGAAATTCCTCACACCACACTATTAACTCGTTCAATCACAACGTTGAGTTAAGTTACCCAAGGGTTGGTTACCATTTCGACATGATATTTGGGAACCAACCCAAACTATTTGCCATACGGGCGGTGAACTGGCAAAAAGCGATCGCCCCAAACTGTTCATCTCTAACCGATATTTGATTTCTCCAGATGTATCTTTGCTTTTTGAGACTTGTGTAACCGTGACTAAAGCTTGATTATGTTGAGGATAAGCTATCTCTACCTTTCGCTTACCACCGGCTACCGTAAAGTCATCCAGAAAATTGAGAGCTAAAGTTTTAGGGTCACTACCTTGCAGTGGAGAATTGATCCCCGATAATGGTATATTTTTATATTGAATCCGTTCTGGATCATGTAAAACTTCCTGAGAGTTTTTCACAACTGATAATTGCTGTGGTGTGCTGCTGCTGTTATCTACAATCAATGTATGATCTTGGTACTGATGAAGATAAACACCAGCACCAGCAGTAACAAAAATACTAAGCAGCAAAATCAAAAACAATTTCAATTTTCCCGACATAGAATTAAACAAGTATTTCAACAACACTAATTTTGAATTTAGGGTTCTAAATTGGAGTTAAACTTCTACACCCTATCATCTACCTTGGGATAGCATCTGTGTCATGTTGATTAGTTATCAGCAACACAAATACACATATCTTGGATAGACCTGAAGTTGGTTTTGAAGTTCCAGGTAATGAGTAATCAGTAATGGGTAATAGAGACTACCAAATAATTATCCCAACTACCAATTCCCAATTCCCAATTCCCAATTACTCAAAAACCCTCGTACCAAGATACAATTCGATCTGGCAAAAGCTGTTAAATTCCTTAAACCTATTGATTCTGAAACCACCCTATGAGCATTCACGAAATCTTCATGCCGGCGCTGAGTTCCACCATGACCGAAGGCAAAATTGTCTCCTGGGTGAAATCGCCAGGCGATAAAGTGGAAAAAGGCGAAACAGTGGTGGTTGTCGAGTCAGACAAAGCAGATATGGATGTAGAAACCTTCTACGAAGGGTATCTCGCTCACATCATTGTAGAAGCTGGTGATAGCGCACCTGTAGGAGCAGCGATCGCTTACGTAGCCGAAACCGAAGCGGAAATCGAGGCCGCCAAGTCTTTAGGCAGTTCTGGTGGCGCTGCGGCCACTCCTAGCGCCCCTCCTGAACCAGTCGCAGCCACCGCCGCCGTAGGTGTACCAGCCGCATCACAAAATGGCTCTAACCACCGTGAAGGAAGGCTTGTAGCTTCACCCCGCGCCCGCAAGTTGGCAAAAGAACTGAAAGTTGATTTGACCAGTCTCAAAGGTAGTGGCCCCTATGGTCGCATTGTGGCCGATGACATAGAAGCTGCTGTTGGTAAAGTCAAGCAACCAGCCACTACACCGACTGCACCCACACCCACCTTTACCCCAGCCCCAGTCCCAGCAACCAGGACTCCAGCACCAGCACCAGCACCAGCACCAGTAGCGGCCGCACCTGGGCAAGTAGTACCATTTAATACCCTACAAAACGCTGTCATTCGTAACATGGTGGCGAGTCTAGATGTACCCGTGTTCCGTGTGGGTTACACCATCACCACCGATGGCTTAGACAAACTTTACAAACAAATTAAATCCAAAGGTGTAACCATGACAGCGCTACTGGCGAAAGCTGTAGCGGTGACATTACAAAAACACCCTTTATTAAATGCCAGCTATTCAGATCAAGGTCTTGTTTACCATCCTGACATCAATATTGCGGTAGCTGTAGCGATGGATGGTGGCGGTTTAATTACACCAGTATTAAAAAATGCCGACAAGATAGATATTTACTCTCTATCACGCACCTGGAAATCTCTAGTAGACAAGGCCAGAAGCAAACAACTACAACCAGATGAATACAGTGGTGGTAACTTTACCCTATCAAACTTGGGGATGTTTGGTGTAGATACATTTGATGCCATTTTACCCCCAGGACAAGGTTCAATTTTAGCGATCGGCGCATCTCGTCCCCAATTGGTAGCCACAGGCGATGGTTCATTTGCTATCAAACAACAAATGCAGGTAAATATTACATCTGATCACCGGATTATTTACGGTGCTGATGCTGCCGCATTTTTACAAGATTTAGCCAAGTTAATTGAAACTGACGCTCAATCTTTGACACTGTAAAGGCGGTAGGGGTGTAAGGGTGAATTTCTGTGTATTCTCACCCCTACGCCCCATACCCCTATACCCCCAACCTCGGTTTATCATGGATCAGAGGATGATAGAGAGATTGGGGCGATGAAGCAAAAAAGCCAGATGGAAACAAGATTTGTTAAACCTCTTAGCTGTCTAACGCTGAGTATCATTACAACCATTGGTATATTGCCTCCCGCAACAGCACAGGAAACTTCCCCAGCGAAATCAGCCTGTGAGCAAGTTTTAAGCAACGCAGAACAAAAACCGCGAACCAAACAAGTACAAAAACTGGCGCAGTTTGCAGATCCCCAACAAGAGCGATCGCAACTGATTCAACAAGCTAATGCGCTATTTAGTCAAGGTGATTTACCAGGTGCAGAAGTAAACCTGTGTAAATTTTTGAAAAAATACTCAGATGATGCCTTCGGACACTTTCAATTAGGTAATGTATTTTTCCGTGGGAAAAAAGTAGAAGCTGCAATCAGTGCCTATCAAGAAGCCATTCGCCTCAAATCGCGGTACGCCGTGGCTTACAATGCACTGGGCATAGTTTATGCTAGTCAAAATCGCTGGAGTGATGCGATCGCCCAATATCAAAAAGCTTTAGAAATCAATCCCGATTATGGCGACGCTCTCACTAATGTCGCTTTGGTATTGTGGCAAACAAATAAAAAAGATGAAGCCCTAGTTTCTTTAGAAAAAGCTTTAAATATTTTCAAAAAACAGAATAGAAACGAAAAAGCTAACCAAGTCGAACAATTATTGCAGAGAATCAAAAACTCTGATGATAATCTCTCATAAAACTCTATTCCCTTATGGGTAGAGTTTTTGTCAGTGGCTAATGGTCAGTAGTCAGTGGCTTTCAAGATGTGAACATCCTTCACAAAGGATGTTTTCGCCCAGATTCAAAAACAACTAACGCACAACGTGTAATCAAAAACAATTGATAACTAACAACTGACAACCGACAAATTTAGCTTAATAAGGAAAATTTATGTAATTTCTTGCGAAACATAGCTGCTGATTTGCTAGTCATCCGGTATAGTTTGGCAGGGGTTTTCTCGCTAGATATCTGCTAAATAACCCCATTTAACCAATTAACAATCAGCAAATCACAGAAGCAAAAAATGACACATCAGGGGTTTAACTTTTCTTCATTAAGAAATTTATGCTCGATTTTATCCTTACCAACTGGAATCACAGCCTTATTAGTTGCTTCTAGCGGGTTCATGCTAGTACCTAGTGGGGTCAATGCTGGTGCTGCGCCAACGTTAACAGCGCAGGTTCCCACGACAGCGTCAGTAATTTATGTCAACCCAACAACTGGTACAGATACGGCTAGCGGTGGTGCGACAGCTGCAACACCCTACAAAACAATTACTTTTGCGCTCAATCAAGCCCAACCAGGGACGATTATTCAATTAGCACCCGGTAACTATAGCAGTGAAACTGGGGAACAATTTCCCTTGATTCTCAAACCAGGGGTGACGCTACAAGGTGATGAATCTGCTAGAGGTCAAGGTGTCTTGATTACAGGTGGTGGTTTCTATACCAGTCGTACCTTTGCCAGACAAGATATTACCATTTTGGCAAATAACGACACCACGATCGCCGGCATCACCGCCACCAATCCTAATCAACGTGGTACTGCTGTGTGGGTAGAATCCAGCAATCCCATTATCAGAAACAATACTTTTACCAATAGTGTGAGGGAAGGCGTTTTTGTCACTGGTACGGGAAACCCCAAAATCCAAGGTAATATCTTTATCCAAAACAAGGGTAATGGTGTTTCTGTAGCTAGGTCAGCGCTAGGAGAGATTAGTAATAACTTATTTCAGGATACTGGTTTTGGGATTGCGATCGGCGGTACTTCTACGCCTTTAGTAGCAGAAAACCAAATTGTGCAGAACCAAGACGGTCTATACATTTCAGAAACAGCCAAGCCTGTTTTGCGTAAGAATGTTATTCAAAACAATAAACGGGACGGCGTAGTAGCAACTGTTAATGCTCAACCAGACCTTGGGACTAGTGAAAATCCTGGTGGTAATTTGATCCGCAGTAACGGTCGTTATGATGTGAACAACGCCACCAAAACCATTCGCATTCTGGCTGTGGGTAACGATATTGACCAGAAAAAGATTTTTGGTCAGGTCGATTTTGTGGCTGCTAGTGTTGAACCACCACCTTCTGGTCAAGGTACAGGCTTTACGGACGTAGCCACAAATTACTGGGCAAAAGGTTACATTGAAGCCTTAGCCTCCCAAAATATCATTGCTGGTTTTCCTGACGGCACTTTTAGACCTAATGAGCCTGTCACCCGCGCCCAATTTGCCACTATCGTTACCAAAGCTTTAACACCCGAAGCTAAACGCAACGCCATTAATTTCCGAGATGTCAGCAGCAATTTCTGGGCTTTTGCAGCAATTCAAGCTGCATATCGGAGCCAATTTGTCTCCGGTTATCCCGATGGAACATTCAAACCACAGCAAGAAATTCCCAGAGTCCAAGCATTGGTGTCTTTAGCTAACGGGCTAGGCTTAACTGCTAACAATCAAAATGTAATTTCTATCTATTCTGATGCTGGTCAAATTCCTGGTTATGCTGTTGGGCCAGTTGCAGCAGCTACCACAAGGCAATTAGTGATTAACTATCCCACAGTTAGTCAACTCAATCCTAATCGTCCAGCTACCAGAGCGGAAATTGCTGCCTTTGTTTACCAAGCATTAGTCAATGCTGGACGCGCACAACCACTGCCATCATCTTATTTAGTTCAAGTTCCCCAATAAAAAGCAAGGGGAAGTTATTAGAAATTCCAAGCGCCAGACCAAGAATATACTTGTCTGGCGCTTGAAATATCGTGTTTTTTTAACTTAGGGGTCTTTAAATTAGTCCAACCCCATCCAAAGTGGCGTGTCTATTTTCAGGGTCTTTATATTGGCTGACCCCGTTTTAACAATTACAAGTCTCTCAAAAAATCTATTAATTCTCGATTTCATAATACTTTTTTTATTTTTTCTTTCCCTATATTTAGTAATTTATAAAAATATGAATTACTTTTAACAAAAATTACTATCAATAAAGCCTTGAAGCTGCTTTTTTCAGAAAAATAAGTACTTATACTCATCCATTCAGAGTAGAGTATTTAGATCAAAACAATCGTATTGTTTATCGCTTTTGGCGACTTTGTTCCCAACGCCAGAGAAAAATCATCAATGCTACAACTCCTACTTGCAGAGCGAAGTTAGGTAAAGCAGTTTCCATATTTCGCCCAGCTAGGATCTGAAAAAAGAAGATAAATGCCCCAATAAAGCCAGAAGCGCCAAAACCAACATAGAGAAGTTGCCGCAAGCCACGATATGGGGTAGACATTTCTGCTTTCAGGCGGGCATATTGTTCAGGATTAAGGCGCTTTTTGGGATTAGGTTCTACCATGAGTAAATAATGCTATAATCTCTTATCGTATATGCCGATGTGGCTCAGTGGTAGAGCAGCTGATTCGTAATCAGCAGGCCGTGGGTTCAAATCCCATCATCGGCTTGGCTTATAGAAAATAATATTTTTGTCTTGACTAATTCTTGTGTACTTTACAGTGACAAATAATTAGTCACTGTACATCAAATTTGAATAAACCAAGCGCACAAAGAGGCGACTTGGTCAGGCTGAGTGAGGTTTGCTGCATTAGTAAGAATGCCAGAATTTAGTTGATGCCAAATTTCTTCTGCCATGCTTTTTTCTATAGCAGATCCCACAAAAAAAGTATATGGCTTAAGACTGTGCTGATCAAATGCTGTTCTGATTCTGGCTAAAGCACTGTTCGCTGTTTTCCAATGTTCGTCTGCTCCTGCTGGGTCAATACCGCCCTTTAATTCACCTAGAGCTATGTAGATATTTGGGTTTGAAATTATATTCTTTTCAATTTCATTTTGTCTGCAATCAAACAAACAAATATCAATGTTTTTCCGTACAATCGGAACATTTACATTATAAACGAAAGTCCTATTCCTACCCTCCAAGTTCCAACTTAATCCCCTAAGACCTAATTCAATATCTGTATCATCATCAGGTTGATTAAGCCAAGTTTTGCTGTTTTTATCTAGCCATTTATAAGAAGTATTCGATAGAGTTAGTGCAGAAATAATATATCTTGCAAATTTACGTTCAGCAAGGATACCACCAACATTTCGCATTGATCCACCAAGTGTATCTCCACGCGTAAGTAGGAAACGATAAACTAGTTCTTCTACAAAGTTTTCTCCAGCAGGCTCTAGGAAGTTTTGAATTAAACCTTCTATTGCATCGACCTTATCTTGTTCTTGAAGGTGTCCAGCAGCTTTATCTGATACCCCAGAGGCAGCTAGTAGAGTAGGTCTAATATCCCTCATTTGTAAAAGGTCTTGAGGCCTTTCAATTTGGTTTACTCGGATCCTTAATGCTCTTGCCTGCTCAACAAATGGTGTTGCTTTTCGATTTCTTTCTAAAGCTAAAGCAACAAATCCTGCTCGGACTTCTTGATATGGAGTCACAAGATCATGATTGCTTTTAAGATGATATTGATATGACACTAGGGTTTTCTCCAAACATATACACATTTGCGAAGTGTCTTTCTTCCATGTATCCCCATTTGTTGGCTACTGTTACCTTTACCAATAGGTAGGACAAGAATTTTCTCCACATTAAAACCAATTTTTTCTGCAATATTAGAAAGAATTAAATCAACCGAAATATCAATACCTGCATAGCGAACATTATCATTTACCATAAATAAAGGTGATCCATTTTTTAAAACTCTAAAACATTCTGTAATAACGCAAGCCATTTCGTAGAAATAGCCTTTTACCATGCGAGGAATACCGTTATTATTAAGTTTTTTTCTTTCAAGCTCTCGCTCAAGAAAGCGCAAAATACTCTGTAACAATTCTTGTTGATCAAGTATACGTAATGCTTCCTGCCAATTGTTAATAAGAAACTTTTCTTTGTTTTCAACAGTACAACTCAGCATATCTTGTCTGAGTTGCACTATATCTCTTTCTCCCACTCCTAATAGAGCTAATTCTAGAGCGTATGTACGTGTATAGTCATAACGATTACAATAGGGTGGAGAAGTAATGATACAGTCGTAAAAATCTTGTTCAAATTCAGGCAGAATTTTAAGACATGAAGCATTAAATAGATTAATTTCACTTCTTTGAGTCCCATAACAAAATGATGTATTATTTATCATGTCAAAGGAATCATTCAAAATTAATTTTATTTGGTCAGTAATTGCTTCATCGAAATCCAGGATTTTACCTTTATCAAATTTATATGATCCACCTTTCCTAAATGCTCTTTTATCCCAACGTAGATACTGTCCATCTTTCCGGGTATAGCTGATAGATTCAAGAATACACAATAGAGCAAAACGGAGAACTTGTTTCACAACCATATTCTCTTTTTCTATAGAAAATAAAAATCTCTCTATTGATGCTTCTGTTTCATGAGGATAAGCTCCGTCGGTAATTCTTAAACGATTAAGATGTTTTCTACTATTATGCTGATTCCAAGGTTTTTGTTTGTACCATTCAATCAATCTCAAAAAATCTTCTCGACGGAATTGTCGCTGGATTATTTTCCTTACTTTAATAATCTCTTGACCAATAGGTAACAATTCTATACCATCTGCTTGAATACCAGCATCACTACAGGCAAATAGCATTGTTCCTGCTCCTGCGAAGGGGTCAAGAATCCTCTCAAATGGTTTTTTCTCGTACTCAAATATTAACTGATTGACCAAATCAACTGAAAAAGCTTCTTTATATTTAAACCAGCGATACTGAGGTTTTAACTTATTAGCTTGAAAACTAACTATTTTTCGATTTAAACTTTGATGCAATCGCATCTTATCTCTAAAGCGTTGCTCAAGTGCTTTATTGAATCGAAAAATTTCTTGTACAAAAGAATCCATCTCTTGAGCAAGATCAGTCGGGTCAGTCTTTATTTCTGTTGGAATCTCAAGCTCAAATGAAGTCATTTTATATTTTTCTTGTAACAAAGAGGCAATCTAGGATTCTATCATAACAAATCACTATCATTTATCAATTAAGATTTAAACCCTATTTTTTTATAGACTGATTGACAATGGTCGAATCCTGATTATACTTTGTTATGCTTTTACAGTAATCAAGTTAAATATTGAATACATTCCTTCTGTGACTCATTATAAATAATAATATTATTCTCCCTAAAATTCGGTTTCACAAAAAGCTTTCAATAAATTAATACAGTTGGAAATTGCGCCTAAATGAGCGATTTCGTATCCGTGGGTATTTTGGGTAGGAAATGCCAGACAAGCAGCACGTCCCACATGACCAAATTTCATGGCAATCGACGCATCACTCCCAAAGCCACTGAGAGTTGTTAGCTGTACAGGCATATTCAATTGTTTGGCACATTGGCGCAGTTCTCCATTTAGTCCTTCATCATATATGCCATAAGCATCCTGAATTAAAAGTACAGGATTTTCACTATCTTTAACAGGATATTCTTCAGATAAGGGACAAATTTCTAAGGCGATTAAGGCATCTAATTGCTGATTTTGGGTGAAGAATAATGCCCCAATTGCGCCTACTTCTTCTTTAGCTGATGCTACTAAATAAACATCCATTGCTGGCTGTTTTAATTGTTGAGCTAAAGCCAATAAAATTGCTACTGATGCTTTGTTATCTAATGTATAACTAGCAATGTGATCCTGAAGTTTCACGGGATGTTTGCGATGCTTGCCAATCACCATTCTTGTCCCTGGGCGAATCCCAGCAATTTCTAATTCCTCGGTAGTGCGTTTGGTTTCAATCCAGGCGTTTTCCCATTTAACTGCTGTGTCTTCTTGTTGGACTTTTTGCGGTGATTCATGGGAGACGTGGCGGGAACCAAAACTGAGAATACCGCTAATGGTTTCGTTGTCTCCCAATAAATCAACGACACCCTCACCATAAACCCAAGGGTAAGCGCCGCCTAGCTTGCGGACTTCCACTTTTCCGGCATCACCGATATTTTTGACGATCGCCCCGATTTCGTCTTTGTGGGCTGTAATCGCCACTGCTCGCTCAGAATTCTTCCCCGGAATCTTGGCTATGATATTATCTGCGCGATCGCTCCAAACCTCCACACCAAGCGCCGCAAATTTTTGTAACAAAAGCTGATTAATTTCGGCTTCTGCACCACTGGGCGAATGGTGCATCACTAATTCTGCGATATTTTCAAATAATTGGTTGTAATTGCACATCAATACTTTTATTTCATCTCTATATCAGCCATATCCAATTATATTCAATATATTGTCTGGATAAGCTATTTAAACTAGAACTATAGGGCTATTTTATGGTATTTCCATATTTTAAAATAATTGCTCATTCAATTATGTGAATGAGCAAGAGACAGCTAATAATTTAGCAGTAACCTTTGTTACTGAATTGCAGATTTAATTGATTTTCGCTGTAAGCGTTTGATGCTGCTCATTGCACCCAATGCACCCAGAAATAATACACCAATTGTGCTTGAAGACTCAGGAGTTGTTGCCGCTAAGACTGATTCTGCTACTAACTTATGACCGTCAGTTGATGGGTGGACATCATCCCAGAAAAAATATGTGCTGGGGTTGTTACTACAGTTAAGAAACTGAGACAGACAAGAATTAGTTACATTTTCAAAACCAAATTCATTGGGAGTTGCAAGCACACGGTTAACTAAAGAATAAATATCAATTTCAATGATATTTACTTGTTGGTTTTTCCGAATTTCGTCTAGATTTTTGGCTAAGTTTGAGTTGAAATCTTGAGTTGCTTGAGTCAGTGCTGCGGGATTGCGACCATTTGTTCCCGATGCTGGAATCCTGCCCAAATCCGGCAAGTTGAACACTAAAATATTTTTTGCACCTATTGCCGCTAGGTTACTTACAGCCTGGGAAATATTTGTGTAGGGTTCGGGTCTACTGGGATCACTGAACTGAGGAGGAAAAAGGTAGTCATTTGCACCACCGGACACAGCATAGAGCGCATTAGGATCAAAGCTTTGTTGATTAACTTGTAGTAACGCTTGAAAAGCAGAAACTTGCTGTAAAACTCCAGGTAAAGGGAAACCAAAAGAGTTACCTTCACCGGAATTAGCACCACCGATAGCGAAGTTAATACCTTGTGTGGGAAAGGGTGTAGTAAGAGGAGTAGAAAAATCTAAGGTAGGAACTAGATTAGTGATGGGCGTGGGTGTTAAACCTAACTTGTCTCCTACATAATCTACCCATATTGAACCATTAGAAAAACGCCCCTGCTCATACGGAGGGCTGGGAGGAATAGCATTCGATGGATCAAATAACCCACCGGAAAGTTGAAATGTATTACCTGTATCAGACAGGCTATCGCCAAATACGTAAACCCCAGTAAAATTTGCAGCCGAAGCTTTTAGCGGCGATATTAAGGTGAGTGTAATAAAACTTGCCGCGATGAATTTAGTTTTCATTTTTAGTAAGATAATGAAATTTTATCGTTGAGCTTGTTTGATAAAGTTACAATAAGCAATGTTGTAAATAACACTCAGTGCAGATTTGCTAATCCTAGCTAAGTAACTTTACATAGCTAACCATAAAATATCAAGAAAAATTAGCTAAAAATATCAAGATTTTACGTGAATTTTCGTAATGAGATTAATTTGCAATGTAGATCAATGACCAACGGTCAGTCGCAGACCATCGCGTTTCCTACGCTGCTCTTACTTTAATTTGCACATCTTTTCGTGTTGACAGTTAACCGTCAACTGTCAACAAACCATACAAGTAATACCAATTCAAAATTCAAAATTCAAAATTAATAATCAAGACAGGACAAGCGTTTGGGGCTGTATATCTGTCGCATTCTTTTTTCAAATTGGTATAACTATGTAAGCTGTTACGCATTTAAATTGTATATTTCGCACTCAGGTTGTCAAAAGTCCAAATTCCAAGCTAGCCTTTGACTCTGGACTCTTGACTATGGACAGCCCTGACGCAAGAATATTTGATATAGGTGCGTATCAGCTTAATTTAAAAGCGTCATAGCTTACTGCGTAGTTGTTTGTTTTAACTTGAGTGCATCAACTGCCGATATACCCTCACCCTGACTGCCGAAATACCACAAAGCACCAGCAGCTTCAGCACGAGTTACTGGTTTTTTGGGCTGAAACAGTGTTGTATAACCAAATATGCGGCGAATATTAGCCTGTTCACCATTTTGAAAATCCGCTAAAACTGCCCTTAAAGCCTTGGGGTCGATTTTCCCTGCATCTTGGAAACCCCAAGTTTCCTTCACCGCTTCTAAATTGGCGTTGGGTAAAGCTTGACGGGTGTCTAGAGGCACTTTCCACAGAATTAACTGTTCCCTTGTCAGGGGTGCATCAGGACGGAACAAAACTGCTGTCGCATCTCCCGATAAAGGGCTAGGAATTAAACCAGCTTCGGCTAATCCTTGAATGGCTGGAAAATCAGCATCTTGAGACGACACATCAGTAAATGCTGCTTGTGTACTTTCCCCAGCCAAGCGAATCTGCTTCGCTGAATTATTGGCATACATAGCGTTATTGGCATTTACTAACCAACGAGCATATTCTCGGCGGGTAATGATTCTACCGGGTTCAAATTGGTTGGCGGGATTATTATTCTTATTCTTTGAAGATGCAGAACTGAAAACGCCCAATGCAGCTAAATCTTGAATATATTGGCGCAGTTGTTGGGGTGCTTTATTTACATCGTTAAATTCTGATGCGACTGTTGGAGTAGTGGAATTATCTTTCGCCCAATTCGTCGGTGGTACTGGGCCGATAAACTGGGTATCACCTGCCGTAGGAATATTTGATGCTGCTGTGGTAGTGCTATTGGGAACGTACTCTATCTTGATTGCTGTTGCTGTTTGGGGTTGATTAGCTGTGGCGTTAGTCACCGATTTGGGTTGAATCGACACATTTACCAGCAAATCGTTCCGACGTGCGGCAAAAGTTCCCTCCACATCATCAGTTGGCTGTTGTAAAATCTGCCAATTGTTGGTCTGGAACTGGTTACGATAAAAACTACTAATAAAATTGCTGGGGTCTGAACTCAGCCAAGTAGTTGAGACTCGCTTGTCTGAACCACTCGCGGGGATAATTTCCTGTAATTGAGCATTTTGATATAAAGGTATCTCTTGGGGAAAATCCGCCGGTAGTTGGACTGAGGGTTGATTTTCCTTCGGTTGGGCTGCACCCTCCTTAGTTTCCCCAAAGATCACTTGATTAGTTTGTAGTCTCGGATCTGCTGCCAAAGACTGTTCTAGGTTTTTGGCAGTTGGAGTGTTTGCACAGGCTGTTAATGAAGTCAAGAAAACAGCCAAGCTCAAGACTAAAGTTGGTCGTTTACAAGGAAGCACAGGAAATCACAAATCGCGCGTCAATTCCTACCCTAGCGCAGAGTATCACCTCTGAACTAAGTTTGAGAAAAAATATGTCAGTGGTCATTAGTCATTAGGGAACAGGATTTTTGACTATGGACTATTGACTTTTGACTGTGGACTACAGCCTCAATGACAACTGTCGCAATAAAGCGAATCTAATTAATCTCAAGGGTGTTGTAGAACCTTGGACGACTGGCAGACGTAAAAAACGCCCTACTGCCAAACGGGCAATTCCTTTGAGACGCGCTTGCAATCTCACTGTCAGAAATTTCCATGTTCCACCTTGTTCGCCAAGGGCATACAACGGCGTAAAGGCAAGTTTACCGTAGAGGACATCGGCGTGATGAACATTACCCAGATTGTTTTGCCGATGTTCTGGATTGGGTAAACCTCCATGTTCTCCATAATTGCGCCAAGGAATGTAATTTTTCAGCTTGCGTTGGAGGAGAAATTTATCAATCTCGGAATCCCAAGTTGAGTATTTAGTGGCTCCTATTTTTTCTGTGATTTCATCAGCTAGTTCTAATAAATAGGTGGCACTTTGCGAATTGACAATATAAGCAACGGCGGAAGTAGAAAAACCTTGAGCATAGCCTTCTGGTGAAACGTGATAAACCTGGGGCGCACAAGTGTAAAGCCAACTAATACCAACATCCTTTTGATGAGGTTCAAAAGGTAAGGGTAACTTACCAAAACCAATGACTGGCACGAAATCTGCTTCAACAATGAGTGTTAGTTTATCTGTTTGTCTGGCTTTTTCCCAGGCGCTTCTATGATTGAGTAAACACAAATAACTGCGAGAAAAGTTTTGATATTCTGGTTGACTTTCTTGGCGGAGAACTTCGTAATTTAATCCCTCTTTAGTTAAGGTTGCTTCTAACTGTTCGGTTGATTCTTTATGAGCAATAATTAACACCTGATGAATGTAGTTAATCAGGGAATTATTAACCGTTTCTTGTTTATCCATAACTTTTAATAAAACTCATTAACTAAAATCTGGTTTCAGAGTGATTTAGGGTTTATTGCTGCGGAATGGTACGGGAACAATGTATGTCGGCGGCTAATTTTGCCTAAAATTTTATGCCACATTCTAGCCTAGTCATGGTATTTGTAGCACGTTTATCATATTTCTCGTTTGATTGAGATATATAGCTGGGGACGGGGGATTGGGGACTGGTGACTGGGTGAGAAGTCTTGTTATGTCTAGGTTGTATCATCTATTGATGTCCTAACACTACTGGCGACAGCTATATCTCTATTGATTAAGTAAATTAAAAGTTATATTTTTTACCGATTGTTTATGATGAACTACCTGATACTTGTGACTCAGGAGAGAGAAAGCATAAAAAAATCTTGAGCGATCGCCCCTCAATTTAGCACAGCACGTTATCATCAGGTATTGTGGCTTCTCTGTGCGTAACTTCCAGCATCTATCTATGACCGCTTCTGACATTCAGCCGACGGAACCCCATACTCCCCCAACCCCTCACGCCGACACTCGACTGGTAGACCGCACTAAGCTGAGTAAGATGTATCAGCATTATGTTGAGGTGAAAGATAAGTATCCTCATGCGTTGTTGTTGTATCGGGTGGGTGATTTCTTTGAAACGTTTTTTCAAGATGCTGTCACGGTAGCTAGAGAATTAGAATTAGTCCTGACAAGTAAACACGGTGGCGAAGTTGGACGGGTAGCCATGACTGGTGTTCCTCACCATGCTTGGGAACGCTACACTACCCAATTGGTGGAAAAAGGTTATGCTGTGGTGATTTGCGACCAAGTAGAAGATGCTTCCGAGGCTGTGGGTTTGGTGCGGCGGGAGGTGACGCGCATCCTGACTCCCGGCACTTTGCTCGAAGAGGGAATGCTCAAATCAAGTCGCAATAATTACTTAGCAGCTGTGGTAATTACGAGCAATCATTGGGGGCTAGCCTATGCAGACATCTCCACCGGGGAATTTTTGACAACTCAAGATAGTGATTTAGAACGGTTGACCCAGGAATTGATGCGGTTGCAACCTTCAGAAGTATTGGTTCCCACCAACGCCCCAGATTTGGGTACATTGCTGCGTCCGGGGGAAACTTCACCACACCTTCCAGAATGTTTACCACCATCATTTTGCTATAGCTTGCGATCGCAACAACCATTCTCCCAGGCCGAAGCTAGAAGTACATTATTGCAGAGATTTAAAGTGCGATCGCTGGAAGGTTTGGGTTGCGACCATCTCCCCTTGGCTGTGCGCGCGGCTGGTGGGTTGTTGGAATATGTGGAAGATACCCAAAAAGCTGGACAAGTATCCCTGCAAAGACTCCGCACCTATACCATTACCGATTATCTAATTGTTGATAACCAAACCCGCCGCAATTTGGAAATTACTCAAACAGTTCGTGATGGTACTTTTCACGGTTCCTTACTATGGGCATTAGATAAAACTAGCACGGCGATGGGTAGTCGGGCTTTGCGGCGATGGCTATTACAACCGCTACTGGATATTAAAGGGATTAGTTCACGCCAAGACACCATCCAAGAATTAGTCACAAATACTCGACTACGGCAAGATTTACGGCATTTGTTACGCCAAATTTACGACCTCGAAAGGCTAACGGGTCGGGCTAGTTCGGGGACTGCAAATGCTAGAGATTTAGTCGCCTTGGCTGATTCCCTCTCCCGTTTGCCAGAATTAGCCAACTTAGTCATTGATGCTCATTCGCCTTTCCTCAAGGCTTTGCAAAAAGTACCGCCAATTTTAGAAGAACTGGCACAAAAAATACACGCTCATCTGGTAGAATCACCACCATTACATCTCAAAGAAGGGGGCTTGATTCGTCCTGGTGTCAATCCTTTATTGGATGAAAGAAAAGCGACCGTCGAAGCAGACCACCAATGGATTGCTAATTTAGAAGTGGATGAAAGGGCGAGAACGGGAATCCCTTTGCTGAAGGTGGGATTTAACGAAACCTTTGGCTATTACATTAGTATTTCCCGCGCCAAAGCTGACCAAGTACCCGCCAATTACATCCGCAAGCAAACCCTGAAAAATGAGGAACGTTACATCACCCCGGAATTGAAGGAAAGGGAAGCCAGGATTCTCACAGCGCGGGATGATTTACATAAGTTGGAATATGAGGTTTTTGTCACCTTACGGGAAGAAGTAGGAGAACAGGCGGAAGCAATTCGCCACCTTTCCCGCGCCGTAGCCGCCGCCGATGTGTTGTGTGGTTTAGCTGAGTTGGCGGTTTATCAAGGTTATTGTCGTCCCGAAATGGTGAATGGACGAGAGATAGCAATTATCGATGGTCGCCATCCGGTAGTGGAACAGTCCTTACCTGCGGGGTTCTTTGTGCCAAATTCCACCCAGTTGGGGAGTAATGAAGAAACCCACCAACTTCCTGACTTAATTATTCTAACTGGACCAAATGCCAGTGGTAAAAGTTGTTACCTGCGTCAAGTGGGTTTAATTCAACTAATGGCGCAGATTGGCA
This sequence comes from Trichormus variabilis 0441, assembly GCF_009856605.1. Lineage (NCBI taxonomy): Bacteria > Bacillati > Cyanobacteriota > Cyanophyceae > Nostocales > Nostocaceae > Trichormus > Trichormus variabilis. Next base: position 5,271,185 of record NZ_CP047242.1, read on the forward strand.
GTTTTGTTCCGGCTAAATCTGCTAGGTTGGGAATATGCGATCGCATTTTTACCCGCGTTGGTGCAGTGGATGATTTAGCCACAGGTCAATCTACATTTATGGTGGAGATGAATGAGACAGCAAATATTCTCAATCATGCCACATCTAGATCCCTAGTTTTATTAGATGAAATTGGTAGAGGAACCGCTACTTTTGACGGTCTTTCCATCGCTTGGGCGGTTGCAGAATATATCGCCACCGAGATTCGTTCCCGGACAATTTTTGCCACTCACTACCATGAATTAAACGAACTGGCGGGAATGTTACCAAATGTGGCTAACTATCAGGTGACAGTGAAAGAATTACCAGACCAAATTATCTTTCTGCACCAAGTCCAACCAGGAGGCGCTGACAAGTCCTACGGTATTGAAGCGGGAAGGTTAGCGGGTTTACCAACCGTAGTCATTCAACGGGCGAAACAAGTCATGGGGCAAATTGAGAAACATAGTAAGATTGCGATGGGATTGCAAAATTTGGATTAAGCCACCCCTCTTTCATTTTTTATTTTGTAAATTAATCAACCGATCGCGATCGCATAATCTCACAGTAGTCCCTTCCATCTCGATAATTTTTTCTTGAGCAAGTTTGTATAAAGCACGAGAAAGCGTTTCGGGTATTGTCCCTAATAAAGCTGCAAGCTGTCCTTTAGGTAAATCTAGCTCGACGACATCCGCATTACCCAAGCGCTTACTCAAATTTAATAAGTAGTTGGCTAATCGTTGGGGTACTTCCTGAAAAGACAGAGTATCAACCAAGTGTGTTAATTTGCGTAAGTGTCGAGCCAAAGTTCCTAAAATTGCCAGTGCCAATGTAGGATGTTGTTGCAACACCGTCAAAAATGATGATCTAGGAATAAACACCACCTGGGAATTTTCCAACGCTGCGGCTGAAGCAGGATAATTTCCCCCATCAAAAGCTGGTACTTCCGCAAAATATTCTTCCGCGCCGAATATGTGGAAAATTTGTTCTTTACCGCCATTCGCTACCTTAAAAATCTTCACCCTACCAGACTTAACAATAAAAAACCCCGTCCCCTCATCACCTTCCCAGAATATAATTTCCCCTTTTTTATAAGTTTGCACAATAGCAATATTCGCCAGTGCTTGCAATTGTTCATCTAATAGATCCCGAAAAATCGGCGTTTTCTGTAAAAATTGTTTAACTTCTAAAATACGTTCCGTAACAGTCATAAATAAAATTTCTCTTGCAGTTATGTAAAAAAATGAACAACAGCAGGCGACTCATCCCAATTCTCCATAAACACACACCTAATTCCAAATACCTAACGACATAACAAATCATCCTCAAAAAACCTCCGCGCAAACCTCAGCGCCCCTCCTCGTTCAAAACTCCTCCTCCCTTCACCGAACTTTACAAATACTTTTGACTTAGATCAAGGAATTACTCTATCCAAAGAAATACTCTGGAAGCATAAAGATTTGAGAGAAGATTTATGTTCTGTAACCAGTGTGAACAAACTACCCGTGGCGATGTCTGTCATCAGTGGGGAGCCTGCGGTAAAAGTCCAGAAGTTGATGCTTTACAAGATTTACTAGTCCATTGTTTACGCGGACTCTCCCAGGTAGCGCTACAAGCAAAATCTCTAGGACTGGCGACTCGTGAGACAGATGAGTTCACCTGTGAGATGCTCTTCTCCACACTCACAAACGTCAACTTTTCCACATCTGATTTTATTAGCTTTGTCAATCGCGCGATCGCCTTACGTGAAAGTCTGAAGTTACAAATTCAAGCCACAGGTAACGCCGTCATCCAATCGGCGATTAACTCTTTTCAACCTGCTAGCGACACCCAAAAACAAATTCAGCAAGGAAAAGACCTAGAATTTGAATTTATCAGCCAATCTGCTAAAAATGTCGATATTTTCTCACTCAAGCTCACCTTATTATACGGACTCAAGGGTGTTGCTGCTTATGCCTTCCATGCCTTGGAACTAAACCAGCACGATGAAAGCTTATACATATTTTTCCACGAAGTTTTAGCAAATCTTGATGCCCAAGACAAGAGTTTACAAGATTGGCTTGATTTAACCTTAAAAGTTGGGCAAATGAACCTGAAAGCAATGGAATTACTTGATGCTGGTAATACCGAAACCTTTGGACATCCTACCCCAACAACTGTTCCCCTTGGTCATACCGTAGGTAAAGCCATCCTCGTTTCAGGACATGATTTACTCGCTTTAAAAGCCGTCCTCGAACAAACATCTGGAACCGGAATCAAAGTATATACTCACGGCGAACTCCTCCCCGCACATGGCTATCCAAAGCTAAAACAGACTCATCCTCACCTTTATGGACACTACGGTACAGCGTGGCAAAATCAAACCCATGAGTTTGAACGCTTTCCTGGTGCGATCGTTATGACGACTAATTGTCTCATGCCGCCCCATGAAACTTACAAAGATAAGGTGTTTACTTTGGGGCCTGTGGGTTATCCTGGTTTGCAACATATCAGCATCCACGACATTTCCCTAGTTATCCAAAAAGCATTAGAACTCCCAGGTTTTACCGAAGATAGCGAACAAAAAACAGTAACTACAGGTTTTGCTAGAAATGCAGTTTTAGGTGTAGCCGATACTGTCATTAATGCGGTAAAACAAGGTGATATCCGCCACTTCTTCCTAGTTGGTGGTTGTGATGGCGCGAAACCAGGACGCAATTACTACAGTGATTTAGTAGAAAAAATCCCCAATGATTGTGTAGTCTTAACTTTGGGTTGTGGCAAATTCCGCTTCTTTGATCAGAATTTGGGTGATATCGGTGGGATTCCTCGCTTACTCGACCTCGGACAGTGTAACGATGCTTACTCAGCCATTCAGATTGCCGTGGCTTTAGCCAATACTTTTGAAGTTAATGTGAATCAACTACCACTGTCGATGATACTGTCTTGGTATGAACAAAAAGCGATCGCTGTTCTCCTAACACTGTTGTACTTGGGTATCCAAAATATTCGCATTGGCCCCACACTCCCAGCTTTCCTTACTCCCAATGTTGTGAAGTTGCTCTCAGAAACCTTCCATCTCCAACTCATCACCACACCAGAACAAGATTTGGCGGTATGTCTAGGTTAATATCCTGGTAATGGTGAAAGACAATGATAGGACTTACGCAGTGTTACTAATTTTCTGGCTTTTTTGTCAATAGTCAATAGTCAATAGTCATACTAAATTGGGAAAGGAAGTATTAATTGAATAACTGAGGTCAAATTTGGCAAATCCAATCAAACCCAACCTTGCCATGAACAATTTGAGGGTGAGACATTAACCATTGACAACGAGAAATTAACACAGTTTCTAGTTCATCGAGAGTAGAAAACATCTGATTAGCAACAGCTTCACGTAGAAGCGACCAAACACACTCAGTCGGTTGGAGTTGAGGTGTATAAGCAGGCAGAGGAAACAGAATGATACCAGCTGGCAACATTAATTGTTTACTGGTATGCCAACCAGCTTGATCAACAAGCAAAACAATGATTTTGTGATGATGAGGATTGACTTCAGCGGCAAAAGCATCTAAAGCCATTTGCATGACAGCAATGTTGACTCTGGGTAAAATCAAGAAAAAACTCTCGCCAGTAGCTGGATGGACAAATCCATAAGTATAAAGCCATTGGTAACGAGTGCGATGCACAGCATTGGGACGATGACCTACTGGTGTCCAAACTCGACGGACGATGGGTTTGAGGCCTAATCGAGCTTCATCTTCTGCCCAAACTTCAACTGATTTGTGCGGATGGAGGAAACGTAACAATCGCACAAACTCCGTTAACTCAGTTTTAAACATCTGTCTTTGAACAAAAGTTGCCGCCTCAGTATGCAGAGGTCGTGGTTGTTGCAGACTAAATCCTAGCCTTTTGAGGTAATCCCAAGCTGTAGTGACATGGAGTGTAATTCCAAACTGTACTCGGATCAATTCCCCTACTTTTGGCGCACTCCATAACCCCCCATCTTCTGGTGGTGAAGCTAACCTTTGGCGCAACCACTGTTGTTGCTCGTTTGTGAGTGCAAGTTTTTTTCCTCCTGGTTTCAGTTTCTGTTGATTGATGATTCCGTTTGCTCCTAGCTTGTTGTATCGCCGCACGATTTTTCTCACCCAGTCCCCTGAGAATCCCACAATCTCTGCTACCTTTTGCGCTGACAACTGTGGTTGTTGATTGAGCAATTTAATCACTAACCATCGGGTTTTCTCTTGTGCATCTTCACATCGGCGATAACTTTGTTCTATTTCTTCTGTTGATAGATGCTCTGTTAGTTTTATCCTGGGACGTACCATTTTTCTAGCCTTTTTCCCTCTGCTTCAAATGATACTACCTTTCCCTATTCAGTATCAATAGTCAAAATCAAGGTTTTTGGACTGTGGACTATTGACTATTGACCACCCTCAGAAGGGTTTTTTAATTCAGTGCGTCAGTCCTAAATTAACAAAACAAAAAAAGGGGATGATTTTTGTCATCCCCTGCTATTTGCTGATAAAACTTAAAGCTTACAGTTGTGGTACAAACTGCTGCTTATCAGGTACATCAGTGTACTCAGCCACAATTTGCCGGAACTCGTCGCCGTCAATGGTTTCTTTTTCAATCAGCAGGTCAACGATGCGATCTGTAACGGTGCGATGATCACGCATAATCTTCTTAGCGTTTTCATAGCATTCGTCAACAATCAACCGGACTTGAGAGTCAATTCTTGCCGCAATGGATTCAGAATAATCTGATCTGGTCATCCAGTCACGACCTAAGAATACTTCTCCTTGTTGACTTTCCAAGGACAAGGGGCCTAAATCAGACATCCCAAATCTTGTCACCATTTGCCGTGCCATTCCTGACACCTGTTGCAAGTCTCCGCCTGCACCTGTGGTCACTTCCGCAGAACCAAAAATTATTTCTTCCGCCGCACGACCACCCAAAGCGCCGGTAATTCTGGCTTTGAGTTGGGAACGAGAAATTAAACCTTGTTCTTCGTTGGGAGTAAACCAAGTTAAACCTTGGGCTTGTCCTCTAGGAATCAGGGTGACTTTCTGCACTGGGTCATGGTCTTTTAATAAAGTACCTACCAAGGCGTGTCCTACTTCGTGGTAAGCAATTAAGCGCTTGCTCTTGCTATCTACGAGGGGAGTTCCTTCCATCCCCGCGACGACTCTATCCACCGCATCATCAATTTCGCTGAGGGTGATACCTTCTTTACGTCTTCTGGCGGTAAGAATAGCGGCTTCGTTGAGCAAGTTGGCTAAATCTGCACCGGTGAATCCAGGGGTACGACGGGCGATCGCTTCCAATGATACACTCGGATCTAGTTTCTTATTCCGGGCGTGGACTTGCAGGACTTCCAAGCGTCCTTTAATATCTGGAGCATCAACGGTTACTTGTCTGTCAAAACGACCAGGACGTAACAACGCCGCATCTAATACGTCAGGACGGTTGGTAGCAGCAATAATAATGATGCCTGTATTGCCTTCAAAACCATCCATCTCGGTGAGTAACTGGTTGAGAGTTTGTTCTCTCTCATCGTTACCGCCACCAATACCAGCACCCCGTTGTCTACCAACAGCGTCAATTTCATCAATGAAGATGATACAGGGAGCATTATCTTTAGCTTTCTTAAATAAGTCACGCACGCGGGAAGCACCCACACCCACGAACATTTCCACGAATTCCGAACCGGAAATACTAAAGAATGGTACACCAGCTTCCCCAGCGATCGCTTTTGCTAGTAAAGTTTTACCAGTCCCTGGAGGCCCTACTAACAGTACACCTTTGGGAATCCGCGCACCCACAGCCGTAAATCTTTCTGGCTGTTTGAGGAATGTCACAACTTCTTGTAATTCTTCCTTCGCTTCTTCGATACCAGCTACATCGTCAAACTTCACCCCAGTTTTGGCTTCCATTTGGAAACGCGCTCTGGATTTGCCAAAGTTCATGGCTTGACCAGGGCCACCAGGGAGATTATTAGAGCGACGGAACAAAAAGAACAATCCAGTAATCAATAAGATGGGGAACACTAGATTGCCCAACAATCCCCAAATAGCGCCATCATTACGTGCTGGATGAGCATCAAAACTTACTTTCTTTTCTTTAAGTTTGCTGATTAACTCAGGAGCGCTAACTGGCAAATCCACCCGCCAACGTTGGACACGGTTTTCGATATCTTGATCCTGGGCTTCCACAATAGCTGTTCTGCCGCCTTCGTATAAGTCAACGCTGGTAACACGTCCAGCATCCACATATTCCAGAAAGCGGCCGTAAGTCATGCGAGTGTTAGCTGCATTCTTGCTCATGTCCGCAGGAGCGCCAGCAAACGTCCCTTGCCAAAAGAAAAAACCAATTACCAAAGCTGGCAATGTCCAGAGTACTAGGACTCTCCAAGAGAATTTCATTTTTAATTTGCCTCTAGATGCCAATTACGATTATTCATTTCTAGCAACTGGAGTTACTAGACGGTTGTACAACGGATGTTTATAAATCCATTTTCTTTAATTTGATATCTAATCATGCACCGCCATAAAGCTATAAGGCCATTATGTGAAATCTAAGATGCCGATAAGAATCTTAATTAAATTTAACCTAATTCTAATACAAGATTGCAAGAGACTGGGGATTGGGTACTGGGGATTGGGGATTGGGCGAAAATCTTGCGGTCAGTTCTTCCCCTGCCTCCCCTGCCTCCCCTGCCCCCTGCCCCTTCCAATCCCCACTCTACTTAACTTCGGTGATTTGTAACGTGTAGGGAAAATACTTGCCTTTTTGGTAAGAACCGACCCAAACTTGGTAGTTTCCTGGCAACCATTCCCCAATAATGCCTGGATTTTTTCCGTCTAGGTCATCGTTACACCAAGTTCCGCCTGGGCCTTTGACCACGATGGTGGTATCTTGAGGAGCTTGTATTTGCAGTTTTAAGTAATCAAATTTACTTGTCAGCCTGATGGTGTGGTCTGGTGTTTCATCTACGAATCCGTTACAGGGACCAGTAGGCGTTTCTATTCTGCCAGTAATGCGGTTTCCCTCAACTGAGCCGCCACTCATACCCCGAACTACTAAAGGGTCTGGAGAAAACTTCTGACTAATGGTGACATCTCCAAATATCGGTGGCGCTTCCTGGGCGTTGCTGCCGGCATGAAGTAACGAGATAACACCGAGCGTAAAGATGATTGAATATATCTGTATACCTTTATTTAGCGATGTTTTCGACATTTTGATCACATAATCATCTCAGTGTTTAGGAAGACATGAATTTTACACTCTAAGTTCCCTATCTGGGCGAAATTGACTATTTAAATTATTAGTGTGGAAATTGATTTTGGTCGCAACCGATTTTTTAATTGAAGGTCTTAAGTCAAGTCTCAAATTCTGACATTCTATTAATCTGCGGTAGATGGTAAGGAAACAGCCAAAGGATTGGTATTAAGGTGCAACTATCATCTACCAAACAACCTCTCATATATTAGGCGCGATCGCCTACAATTTCTCTGCTCACCATAAGATTTTTAAGCATATTCAGCTTCAGTCTGGGAAAATAAATAACATGGAATTGCCAATTATTTATCACCCACATTATGTTGCACCATTGCCTGAAGGACATCGCTTCCCGATGGCAAAATTCAAAAAACTCTATGAATTGCTCTTAAGTGATGATGTAGCACAAACAGAGCAATTTTATACCCCAATCCTGCCACACCCAGAGTTAATCGAGTTAGTTCATACCCCAGACTATGTGCGGTCTTACTGCGAAGGTACACTAGATACTAAAGCACAACGTCGAATCGGTTTACCTTGGAGTCCAGCACTAGCAAATCGTACCTGTATAGCTGTGGGTGGAACAATACTCACAGCACAGCTAGCACTCAATCAAGGTTTAGCTTGTAATACTGCTGGTGGTACTCATCATGCTTTTCCTAGTTATGGTTCTGGTTTTTGTATTTTCAACGATATAGCGATCGCCTCTCGCGTTCTCCAACAACAGCAACTAGTCAAAAAAATCCTCATTGTCGATTTGGATGTCCATCAAGGAGACGGTACAGCGTTTATATTCCAAGATGATGACAGTGTTTTCACATTCTCCATGCACTGCGAAGTTAATTTCCCAGGAACCAAGCAACACAGTGATTTAGATGTTCCCTTACCAGTAGGAATGGAGGATGATGCTTACCTACAAACCTTGGCGAGTTACCTACCAGATTTGTTATCTGAGATCAAACCAGACTTAGTATTTTACGATGCTGGTGTTGATCCCCACATAGGCGATCGCTTAGGTAAACTAGCCTTAAGTGACACTGGCTTATTCCGTCGAGAAATGCAGGTTTTAACTACCTGTATCAGCGCTGGTTATCCAGTCGCCTGCGTAATTGGTGGTGGTTACGCTGATGATATGACATCCCTAGTTTGGCGACATTCCCTATTGCATCGTGCCGCTAGTGAGGTTTACCGTCAATACAAGCTTTAATAGATTATGAAATAATTAGACATTTCATGAGAATATAGATGACATCAGAATTTCTCACCTAAATCAAAAATTAGTATTAAGCCATCAATAGTTAATTGTGAGAAAAATTGAGCTTGATTGATATCGATATTTTCCTATGCAAAATGTGATGTATAGCGAAACTACCCTTATCTAAGCGCTGTGGTTTGGCTGATGGGGTTGATCGTAATTATCCGCGCTGGTAAATTCTTGATTTAAGAATCACCAGTTGTTTTTATTGTCAATATCAAAAAGATTAAATTTACTAATCTAAATTCGACTAGTAAGCACTTAGAGTTATGAGCTATGAATCAAGGGTTACGGACTAGGCAATAATCCACTCGGAACATTCATAACTCAACCTTGAGTGAGGCATGACAGTCAAGAGCCTCAGTCTACGGTTCCATAATTCTTAACTTTAAATTTGCCCGAATGTCGATGTAAAGGATTGTCTAACTCGATACAATTTAAAGGCTGGGAGAGCCGAGGAGAATAAAGTGGTCTTATTGAAAGGCTTTGAAATTGAAATGTACACCGGTACCCCTCAAGGTGAAATCGTCGGTCTCTCGGATAAAATTGTGACTCAATTAGACGGGTTTGTACGAGAACCAGATAGCCGGAACGTAGAATACACGACAGAACCACTGCACAGTTATGAAAGTTTGCTGTGTGCTTTGTTGCGTCCTCGACAGGCATTAAGAGACTACCTCAAGCAATTAGGTGACTATACCCTCATTCCTGGCAGCACATTATCTTTGGGTGGAAGCGATCGCTTTTTCCGATCTGACCCAGCCAACCCATATCATGACTATATTGAGCAAACCTACGGGACAAAAGTAGTTACCGCTAGCGTTCATATAAACGTAGGTATTGACGATCCAGAAGTGTTAATGCGGGCTTGTCGGTTAATTCGCGTCGAAGCACCCCTATTTTTAGCCCTAAGCGCCTCATCTCCCTTCATCGATGGTAAAGCTACTGGTTATCATTCCACCCGTTGGGGAGTCTTCCCCCAAACGCCAACTAACGTCCCACTATTTACCAGCCACGCCCATCATATAGAGTGGGTAGAACAGCAATTGGCTATCGGGACAATGCAGAACGTCCGCCACCTCTGGGTATCAGTCAGACCAAATGGTGATCGCCGTCCCTATGATTTAAACCGTTTAGAATTAAGAATCTGTGATTTAGTTACAGATCCAATCTCCTTATTGGCGATTACAGCCTTACTAGAAGCGCGGTTATTACAACTAATAGAAAATCCCGACCTAGATCCCTTAACCCAAAGTAAGTTTTCCCCCGAAGAACTCGTAACCCTCACTACTGAAAACGAAGCCGCAGCCGCTAGCGCTAGTCTCGATGCCCAACTGACACATTGGCAAGACGGTAGAAGCATCATAGCTAGAGATTGGGTGAATGAAATATATCAAGAAGTTTGGGCGATCGCTAAAAAACATGGCTTTAGCTGTTTCCTCTCCCCTCTCCAGAAAATTTTACGTGAAGGTAACGAAGCCCAACACTGGCTACAGCTGCATAAAGTCGGCTTCGACACCCAATGCGTTATCACCCAAGCAATCAGTACCACCCAGGAACGGGAACTTGAACTGCAAAATAAGTTGTGTACACAGCTAAAGGGGTAAGTTAATAGTCAATAGTCAATGGTCAATAGTCAATAGTCAATAGTTCAGAGTAAAAACAACCAACAACTGACAACTGACAACCGACTATTGACCAAATTTTTTCCTTTTAAAATTCTAATCAACATAACTTAATAGAGAATTATTAACAAAACCTATGGTTGCCCTCTGTCTACTGGTAGAAATTGCTTAAATAATATATATTTTTATACAAACAGAAATTATACGGACAATGCCTCAGGTAGTTTTAGTTAATCCGCAAATACCCCCTAATACGGGCAATATTGCTCGTACTTGTGCTGCTACAGGTACAGAGTTACATTTAGTAGGACCATTGGGATTTGAAATTAGCGATCGCTACCTCAAAAGAGCAGGTTTAGACTACTGGCCTTACGTTAAACTGCACTACCACAAAACCATAGAAGCCTTTGAAAATGTACATCAAGAGCGTGGCGGTAGATTGCTAGGTTTTTCCGTTAGCGGCAGTTCTAGTTATATTCAGTTTCCATATCAAGCTGATGATTGGTTACTATTCGGTAGTGAAACCACAGGCTTACCTCCCACCGTCCTCTCAGCTTGTGATGCCACCTTATACATTCCTATGGCTGAACCAGGTGTCCGCAGCTTAAATCTTTCTGTTAGCGTGGCAGTAGGCTTATTTGAAGTCCGTCGTCAGTTAGGATATCTACTATAATCAGTTACAAATTTTATTTAAGCAATAATACTTATAGACAAACCATTATACAGATAATCTGCAAGGGTTTGAAGAAAATCATAACTATGTTATCAATTTATTTCAATGTATCCATCAACACTTTTATTTTGATAAAAAACAGTATAAATACTGAAAAGTACCCTAAAAATCAAGTGTGTGGATATAAGAAATTTGTATAGGAAAATCCAGTACAACCGCAACTGGAATGATAGATTTTGATGAATTAAAATCTATCTATTTCGGGAAACAAAAGAGGTGAAAACCTTTCTTATAAAGCATTTGCACCTTTTTAGCCACCTATCAACTATCTGGGCGGCAAAAAAAGTGAGAAAAGTTTACACGGTTGTATTTTAGGGAATAATCAACGTAAAGTCTCGTGTTGGTAAGACGGATCAAGTAGAAAAACCTTGAAGATATCTACAGCAGGGGGCATCCTGTTTCCAGGGGTCAAAATAGAGAAATTGCTGATGGCGACAGATGACTGGGTGAGTATATAATCTCCGGTCACAGCCTCTAAGCAAAATCAACAAAGGCAACTGTGAACAGCAAACTGTGTGAGGGTGTGTGGAGTGGCAAAGACAAGTAAGCACAGCAACTTTAAATTTTGCTAACAGGTGTGAACTTGTCTAAATCAGAGAAGCAGGTTAATCTTGCGTAAGTATCTCTGGTGAAAGTGATCTTGATCTATCTCATGGTGTGATCTAAATCATTGACTAGTATCCGACCGAAAAATCGAGGTCAGTTAAGCGCTAGTGATCATAGGAGGTCGTCTTTGAAACGAGCATTGAAAAAAAGAGTGAAAGCTGTGTTGAAAAATACCCCTACCAGCGATGATGCCCCGGCAGATCAGTTCAACGTAGTAAACAATCAAGCTAATCGCCGGGCGCGCAGACAAGCGGCAATGATTGGCCTAGCCATATCAATGGGAGCAACCAGCCTTTTGGTGACTCGACAAAGCGATCAAGCCCAAGCGGCTGCGCCTGTGGGTAGCCAAAAGGCAGCCTCAAGCATCCCTACTGCTACTGATTCCGAACTGAAATTAGCTTCACAACTGCAAAATTCCAGAGTTCTATCGACCAGCGTGCCGGAGAACCCAGTTATCATGGAACCAACCGCAGTTTCACAGTTACCTGGACTAGAAGCTAAGTGGCAAGTTTTGTCCAGTGGAATGTCTGTGCAGGTTCCTGCATCAGAAAATATTACTAAAAACATCGCCTTTCATAAAACTACTATCAACCACCAATCTCAACTGGCACAAGGGGAACAAACAACCAAGCCAGTAAAAGAGATAGCAGCACAACTGAACAACGTTAACGGCGTGACTGCTGGGCAAAATATATTACCAACGACTCAACCACAAGCACTAGCTGATAACACAACCGCTAGTGACGGTATTAATGCCCAACTAAAAGCGCAGCAAGAATTTGCGCTCAGTCGTTTACAAGAGAAATCGAGCCGTTTAAGAAAAAGTCTGGCGGAGTTGCGGTCTGAGGAGTCAAAAGATTTATCAAAAACGACTGTTGGGTTAACACAGCCCACAAGTTTAGCTAATCAACTACCACCATTGACCACAAATGGTACAGTAATTGAGCAGCAGTTAACAGTGGCTAATGGTAGCCAAGATAGCCTAGCAACTACCATCAAGCAGCCACAGCCGATTAACATACCAGTACAGCCATTAACTGAAACCTCAGCATCAACTGCAAATACTTACGAAGTTAAGCCCGGAGATACCCTAGCGGCGATCGCCAGCAGATACAATACTTCGGTTGCAGAATTGGTAAAAGTTAATAATCTTAGCAATCCTAACCAATTAAAAATTAGCCAACAACTAATTATTCCTGGTAGAGCAAACAACATCATAGCTCAAGCACCAGCAATAATTAGCTCTAACAGTGTGCAGTACCCCAGCACGCCTACAGTACCTAACTTCCCTGTAGATACTGCTAGAGTCAATCCTAGCTTGCCAGTTGTACAGCCCCCAGCTATAGCTAACAACGACAGTGTGCCTATTGCTGTGCCAACACCAGGTGCTAATAGTGAAACACCAGTTGATACAATTGTTCCCCTAGAATCAGCTTCAGCGCCTGCTGATACCCAAGGGGTGGGTGGTAATGTACCAATACCCAAAGCCTTTATCGAAATACAGCGCCCTCAACAACCTGGAAAGAGAGTAGCCAGAGCAAAAGGCGATCGCTTGCGTAGCTTACAAGCAGAAATCCAAAGATTACAGGCAAAATATCGGGATCAACAGACTGGTAATACATCTGCACCAGTAGTTGCCAATCAAAACAATGGCATTGCTATACCAATTCCCGTTACTAGCCCCAACAATTTTGCAGTAACTAGACCAATTTCCAGACAGCAAGAAATCGCCGTACCAATTGCTGTACCCACACCATTAGCACCAAACTACAGCGACCAACCCGTTAAGCCTCAATTCCGGGCTACGCTCCCCGTAAATGAGCCATTAAATCCGGAATTCCTGCCTAATAACGCCCCTCGGAATCCTTCCATCAGAAGGGTAGCTACACCTCCTGCCCGTCTCAATGCTTCTGAGTCGCTGGGAAGAATGCGAGGAACTACTGTGTCTCCAAACTTGCCACCTTTGGCAGCAGTAGACCAGTACTTACCACAAGCAATCGATGAAAACGTTCCTCCCCCATCAGACTCCTCCGTAGCACTGATTTGGCCAACAAAAGGTGTACTAACCTCTGGCTACGGTTGGCGCTGGGGCAGAATGCACAGAGGTATTGATATCGCTAACGCTGTTGGCACACCAGTTTTCGCCGCAGCCGATGGCGTTGTGGAGAAATCTGGTTGGAATAAAGGCGGTTACGGTAATCTTGTGGATATTCGTCACCCCGATGGCAGCTTGACCCGTTACGCTCACAACAGCAGGCTTTTAGTCCAAGCAGGTCAGCAAGTGCGTCAAGGGCAGCAAATTGCCGCTATGGGTAGCACCGGCTTTAGCACAGGCCCCCACACTCACTTTGAAATCCATAAATCTGGCAAAGGAGCAATAAATCCTATAGCGATGCTACCAGCCACAACCAGTAACCGCATATAGTTACTAGCTATCTTCAATTCAATCATTTCTTTATTTATGGAGGGGGTTTACTTTAACCCCCTCTTTTATTTTTTAGTTATCTTCTTGCCCCATCTCCGCTTTCTTCTCTGCTATCCTGAGTTTGGCAGAACGCGATCGCGGATTATTAGCAATCTCAGCTTCAGTAGCGATAATGGGTTTTTTCGTTAAAACCTTTAATGAAGGGGAATTTCTTAAACCGTGTTTTACCAAACGGTCTTCCAGGCTATGAAAACTAATAATGGCAATTCTGCCGCCAGGTACAAGAGCTTTGGGTGCTTTTTCTAGAAAAGTTTCTAGGGATTTTAATTCATCATTGACGACAATTCGCAACGCTTGAAATACACGGGTAGCAGGATGAATCCTAGCGTAACGGTATTTGGGAGGAACAGAAGAAGCGATCGCCTCAGCTAATTCTGTAGTTGTGTGAAAAGGACGCTTTTCCACAATCCGTCTAGCAATGCGTCGTGAGAGTCTTTCTTCACCATATTTGAAGAAAATATTTGCCAACTCAACTTCGTCCCAATCATTAATGACATCGGCGGCGCTGAGAGATTGTCTTTGATCCATCCGCATATCTAGATTTGCTTGATGACGAAAGCTAAAACCCCGTTCTGGGGTATCTAGGTGATAAGAACTCACACCCAAATCCGCCAGCACACCATCAAAACTAGCAACGGGGAACTCATAAGCAGCAAAATTACTCCGCACAAACTTTACCTGTTCTCCAAATTCTGCCAGTTCTTTCTTCGCGGCGGTTAAAGCATCCCCATCTTGATCAACTGCTGTTAGCCTGACATCTGGTGCAGCCTCTAAAATCAACCGACTGTGACCACCACCTCCCACTGTCGCATCTAGATAATGTCCACCAGAACGTACAGCTAAACCTGTAACTACTTCCTGGGGTAGTACAGGTAAATGAGAAAAGGTTGCTTCTTCAACAGAGAGAGATTTTGCAGAATGGGACTTCATGAGGTGTATTAGCTCAACGTTGAGCAGTGATGCTATTGTTGCTATTTTTCTATGTTTAGCGCGGAAATACAATCTGCCTCACCCCTGAAAAATAATTCTGAGTGGGAATGAGGCAGAATTTAGAAAATATTGCCAATATATTTAGTCTAATTTTAGCGCTGGAAAATCATTGCATTGGGTATTTTCTGCAATTTTTTCTCAATTCTTATATAGTCATTCAAAACAACAATAAATAGTCGGTAGGAAAAATTTAAGTTTTGCGATAGAGCATTTTCAAGTTGAGAGTTTTCCTCATCAGAATTATTTTTCCAAAAACCTACTTGGCGAATAATACTTAAAATGTATTGTGGCTTTTCTGGAAAAATTTGTACTACTTTCCGCACTAAATAAGCTTTCTTGACGTTAGGATATGGAGATAACTGTTCACACAATTGATGAATTTCTGAGTCTGAAAAACCATGAGGTAATAATTCGTCATTTACTCTTATTTGTGAGCGCTCTGCTTTTGCTTGTAAGAGTAGTTTATAATGTTCCTCAGCCCGTTTGAGATATGAGTCTGCTTGCTCAATATTTCCTTGCTGTTGTAAGAATTGATAAATGATCTGACAGCCTTCGATGAGAATACCTTGATCTTTGGCGATCGCTCTTTCGATATGTTCTATACCTTTGGTATCTGCTTGCCTTAATAATAGCTGTCCTAGTAGATAATTAGCAGAGACATGATGCGGCTCTTGGGATAAGATATCTGCTAATAAAGGTAAAGCGGCTGTTTCACTCACAAAATCTAATGTTAAGTAAGCCCTCTCGAAAGATTCATCAAGAGTAAGTTGATTATTCTGCGCTTTCTCATCTAATCTTGTTAATACATTTTTTGATGATTGAATTGCTGTATATTTTTCCTGCCAAGGTGCGGCTACTCGTTCTCGCCAAGATTTGTTGAAATAGTCTAAAAAGTCTGGTAAATATTCTCCTAAAAATTCACTAGCGGCACTCTTAGTAATAGACATATCAATAACCATATCTTCTTCACCATAGGGAATATAGCCTAAAGCTTTCAACCTATCTTTTAAACAGGGATGAGTATCTGCGTTATCAGTCTCCTCTGCGAAAGAAGCTTGTAAATATAAATTTCCTATTGGTTTATCTATTATTTGCAAAAATGTCTTCTCCATCTGTGTATATGCTGTGATGGGTGGTTCCACTTCTGTTTGCACCTGTTTATACACATTAGACCAAAAATTATTTTCTAAAAATCTATACTTTACCCCAACATTAATTAAAGTTTCTGCTGTATTTTGTACTCCGGTAATATCCACAGCACATCTATCAGCTTCATACTCATTTCTGCGAGCTAAAACAAAAGAATAAGCATTAAAAAAAGGAACGTATAACTTCAAAAACCATTCAAAAATTAACCAAGATAATTGATTACCATCTTGTCCTAAATCTTGTATAATACGATACCATGTCTGTCGTTGCCGATAAATCCAACCACTGAAACGACTGTGATTTCCTGATAAGTGTCCTAATTCGTGGGCGAGAACAGCACGAAATTGCTCTGGTGATAATGCTAAGATCAAGGGAAGACCGACAATCAAGTAATTGCGGTACCATCCCAGCAAACCTAAACGCGGTCTTTGCACAACACCCGCATTAAAATCATCTGTTAAGAGAATGTGGTGAAATCGTGGCGCTTTGAGTTGGGATGCAACCTCGTTAACTACACTATAGAGTTTTGGTGCATCTTGGACTTTTAAAGATAACCCAGATGGTAGAGGCAGAGAAACCGCAAGCGATCGCAGTAATATGAATACAAACGCTACTAGAAATAACCCGCCTTTGATGACTGAAGCAGAAATTCTCTGGGCGTTTAACATCAACAACACAATACCCACCAACAAAGCCACCGCCACAGCCAAAATTAACAAGATGTAGGCATAACCCAAAGTAGCTAAAAAAGCAACCTGCAACCTATAAAGACGTGGCTGTTTGTTGGCGAAGATTTCTAACTTCTGAATTAACCCATCAAAACGCTCTTGGCTTCCTGTTGTAGACATATATCAGAAATATAAAACTGAAATATAACTTCAACATAACCAATTTGGCTTACGTAAAAACTCAGATTGCCATTGAAGAATTATGATTTAATGCGAACAAGTGAAGTAATAACGATAGATGACATCAATCCAGTCAATAAATATTTATGATTATTTTTTCTTTAGTTTTACCCATTGAGAATCAAGTGAAAAAATTCCTTTAACTCAAATTTTTTAGATATCGGGCTTTCCTATAATAATTGAAGAAGTAAAACAAAATGAAACATCAAACAAAACCCCTATGCTGCCCCCATCCCTCCAACCTTCGTATGAACAATATGCTTAGGGCGTAACTCTAGGATAATATTCATAGGAATTTGATTTTGGTAGACATGAACTATCAATCACCTCTGGTGGGCGGTTAAGCATCGTGTCGAGATGGCATCAACGCGGTTCAACTCAAAATTTTCATAATGGGAGAACACGGAATTTATGGCAAGAATAGAAACCCGCACTGAACCAATGGTGCTGAATATGGGGCCACACCATCCCTCAATGCACGGGGTTCTGCGGCTAATTGTCACTTTGGATGGCGAAGATGTCGTTGATTGTGAACCGGTAATCGGCTATCTGCACCGAGGAATGGAGAAAATCGCCGAAAACCGCACCACAGTCATGTACGTCCCCTACGTTAGCCGATGGGACTACGCCGCAGGAATGTTTAATGAAGCTGTCACCGTCAATGCACCGGAAAAGCTGGCTGGTGTTGCTGTTCCTAAACGCGCTAGCTACATCCGCGTCATCATGCTGGAATTGAACCGCATTGCTAACCACCTCCTGTGGTTCGGCCCCTTCCTAGCTGACGTAGGCGCACAAACTCCCTTCTTTTACCAGTTCCGAGAACGGGAGATGATTTACGATTTGTGGGAAGCCGCCACAGGCTACCGCATGGTAAATAACAACTATTTCCGCGTCGGTGGCGTAGCTGCGGATTTACCCTATGGTTGGGTAGATAAGTGTCTAGAATTTTGTGACTACTTCTTACCCGTAGTTGATGAATACGAAAAGTTAGTTACCAATAATCCCATTTTCCGCCGTCGGATCGAAGGTATTGGCACAATTAGCCGCGAAGAAGCAATTAACTGGGGACTTTCCGGCCCGATGTTACGTGCATCTGGTGTAAAATGGGACTTACGCAAAGTTGACCATTACGAATCCTACGATGATTTCGACTGGGATGTACAGTGGGAGACAGCCGGCGATTGTTTAGCCCGTTACACCGTGAGAATGCGGGAAATGCGCGAATCTGTGAAGATTATCAAGCAAGCAATCAAAGGATTACCCGGAGGCCCCTACGAAAACCTCGAAGCCAAGCGTTTAATAGCTGGTAAGAAATCAGAATGGGATGCTTTTGATTACCAATACATCGGCAAAAAAGTTTCTCCTACCTTCAAAATGCCTAAAGGTGAAATCTACGCCCGTGTGGAAAGCGGTAAAGGTGAACTAGGCATTTATCTGATTGGTGATGATAACGTCTTTCCTTGGCGGTGGAAAATTCGCCCAGCCGATTTCAACAACCTGCAAATTCTGCCTCATTTATTACGGGGTATGAAAGTTGCGGATATTGTGGTAATTCTCGGCAGTATTGACGTAATCATGGGTTCTGTAGATAGATAAGCCATTAGGCTTTTTAACTGACAGTTACTCGTGAGGTTTGTTGACGGTTAATAGTCAACCGTCAACAAAAAAATATAGTTTTCTTAATTTTGAACTGTAATATTAAGCCCCTGGTTGGAAATAATCGAGGAGGCGATCGCCTGAATCTGCACGAATCAAGGCGACAACCACATCGGGTAAGGCGGTTAAACTCGGATACACCAGATAGCGTCCTTCCCAACGCGGATGATATTTTTCTTTATAGGCGTGTAAGCCTTGAAAGTTATAAAAACGGTTTAAATGCTCATAAAGATAGCGCAAGCCTTTCTCTAAACGCTGAGATTCTGGTTTTTCACCTACCCCCGCTAACGCCGACAAACCGAAGTTAAAGCTGTCGTAACCTTCATCTTTAAAATGTTGTAGTAGAGAAGTAAACAGAAAATCCATCGTGCCATTTTCCATTGCATGGCGGTGACGCATCAAATCAATAGTGACTTCGTTGAGTTGATATTCTGGTAACAGGTTGGTAAAAGCATCAATTTTACCGTCGGGAGTATATACAACAGCAATTTCACACTCTCGCAGATAAACTTCATCAAACCATCCTAAAGAAAAGTGTTTTTCTGAACCTTGTACCATTCTCAGCCATTCATCACTCACAGATTTCAGCTGGTGTAATAATTCACTACTAATTGGCGGTTGATGAAAACTAACTTGATAACCAAGTTTAGTTAAACGGTTGATGGAGGGACGGAAGTTTTTACCAGCTTTGCCTTGTAAAGTAAAAGTTGGCAAATCCACGATCGCCTCCTCACCAATTTTGAGAACCTTAAACCCTAAAGACCTGTACAAGTCAATATCATCAGGTAAAGTTTGGTAAAAAGCTGGATACCAATCATTGCGTTGACAAAACTCTTGGAAGCTGGAAATTACTTCTGTGCGGTCTTCTATGGGGCCGATGGGATCACCCAAGGCGATCGCCCCTCTTCCTTTGGGAACGTACGCAATGACGCTGCGACCAGAAGGGCTGAAATAATAGCTCTTATCACTCAGAAGAGTTAAAGGCGCTAAAGATGAACGTCCATACTGCTGGACTATTTCTTTTGCTTTTCGTTGCTCACTGATGGTTGCTGTCTGGCGTAAAAATACTGGCTGTAAGAGCATCACCACCGCAAACGTAATTGTACTAGCTGCAATCACATAGATAGAATTGGCAAAAAATTCTCCAAATCTACTCTTGGGTTGTAACCCCCAATTATCTTCTGTGAAAAACATCGCTAAGGTTTGCAAAATAGCTCCACCCCAATTGAAATTCTCGGTGAATTTGTCATCTAACAAGTAAAATCCCACCGTTCCATAAGCCAGTGTAAACAACAGCGCCCCAATTAATACACGCACACCCCGCGCCACTGAAGGACGGTCAGATTGTGCCGTAAAAATATGACGCATGGAGATTAATTGCAGCAACAAAACTCCAGATAGAATACTTTCTTCGTAATCCCATCCTTTCAATAAATGACTAATAATAGAAATAATTAATAAACTAACAGTGAGCATCCATGCAACTCGTTTACGCCGCAATAAATTAGTGGCAAGTGCTAATAAAATAAAGCCAGTTAAGGCTGCAAATATATGACCAGTAGCACGAATTTCAAATGGTAAAAATTCTTTTAACCAATGATTTCTACCATATAAATTAGGAGTAACTGCTGATAATAAATTGACTACTCCGACTAAAGCAGTCAGAATAGCTGCACTCCAAAGTCCTATCCGAAGTTTAAATTGATTATTCATTTGCGGGTTGAATTATTAAACTGTTCTCCTACATAAGTCAGCGAATCTTTAAGATGCTTGTGAAAATAATTCCAGCCTATATCAGCACCCGATAAACCATGACCTCCAGGGAATGAATAGAAAACGTTAGCAATACCTAACTTATTTAATGTTTGATGAAAGACTTTTGTCGAAGCTAATAAATTAGTGTCATTTACCCCCGCATCTAAGTAAATATGCAATCGCTTTTTATCTTCAGGTGATAGCTGTTGGACAATTTGTTGAGGACTATTTTGTGGGCCACTATTATCAGTAAAATAACCACTGTGGCTAAAAAAGATGTGGAAGTTGTTGAGATAGCGTAACCCGATATTCAATGCACCCCATCCCCCAGAAGATAGACCCCCTAAAGCCCAAAATTGTGGTGATTCTAGAGTCCGGTAGCGTGACTTGACGACTTGGACTAATTCTGAACCAATCAATGTCCCAACTTTGCCATTAGCACCGTCAAAATAGTCTGGGTCATATAAAGGACTAGAACCCCGATTATCATTGCCATCAGGTGTAATTACAATTGATAGAGGTAACTTTTTACTCTTATATAATTCAGCTAATATATTCAATATGGCATATTTATCAACATAAGCACGGGCATCATCATGACCACCGTGTAATAAAAAAATTACGGGATATCGCTTTTGCAGATTCTTGTCATAACCAGGCGGTAAGATTACGCCATAATTGCGGACTGTACCCATTGCTTGGGAATTAAAAGTTTCTAACTGAAATTTCAGCCCAGTATTTGCCTCTTCTTGGGGTGGGTCTAATTGTGGTGCGCCTAATATAAATACGTAGTAGTAGCCAGTGGCGCTCAAGATAGCGATCGCACCTACTATACCCATAAAAAATTTGGGGATTTTCATCTTTTTTCAATTATCAATCATGGCGTAAATTTTTATCTTTACTAGCGGCTTGTGCAGCTTTAAATTGCTCACCCACAAAAGTCAAAGAATTAGTTAAATGTTCTCGCCAATATTGCCAAGTATGACTACCAGGAAATTGACGAAATACATGATAAATATTGAGGCGTGCTAGTTCTTGACTAAATTTTTCACCTTCTTTAACTTCATCAATATCTGAGCTACCTGTATCTAGATAAATCCGTAATCTTTTTTTTGCTTGTGTTGGCACATCCTTAATAAAAGTTATGGGGCTATTGAATGGGCCGCTTTTATCTCGAAAATAACCGCTATGACTAAATAAAATCGAAAAATTATTTAAGTTATGTAAGCCTATATTAACTGCGCCCCAACCACCAGAAGATAATCCTCCCATCGCCCAAAAATGAGGATTAGGTAGTGTCCGGTAACGGCTTTTTACCACTTTGACTAGCTCATTACCAACGGCCGTCGAAACTTTACCGTTAGAACCATCAATATATTCAGGGTCCCAGTAGGGGCTAGAACCACGCTGGTCATTACCATCTGGGGTGATGATAATACTAGGTTGTAACTTACCTGTAGTGTAGAGTTTCTCTAGAGTTTTCAGGGCTTCTCCCCTGTCTTTATCAAACCAAGTTATAGGCTCGCCGTGTCCACCGTGGAGAAGAAAAATTACAGGATAGCGTTGCTGTGAGTTTTGTGCATAACCAGGGGGTAAAGAAACTCCATAGGTGCGGTTTCCTCCCATAACTTGGCTTTTGTAGGTTTCTATTTGGTAGGTGAGGGGAGTAGCTAAGATATCAGTATTTGCTTGGGACAATAATTTAGCAGCAGTTTTTGTTGGTACTTGAGCTGTAGAGATTGGCCAGTAATTGCAACCAATTAAAGAGAGTACTGACAATAACAGGAAAATTGAAGATTTTTGCTGATTCATATTTTGAGGAGATTAATTAATAGTAAGTTTTTGAATTAACCAATTAGCGATCGCCTCATTCACTAACTCAGCCGACTCAGCCATCACTAAGTGTCCTCCCTTGGCAAAATGTAAATGAGTACCATCATCAAAGTGATTGGCTAACTCATCCCCCATGTTGGCTGTAAATGTGGGATCTTTGTCGGCAGTAATGACCAAAGCCGGAATATGCAGATTTTTCGGTAAAGGATGACGAATAAAAAAGTTATAGTCCCAAAAGATTTCTAAACCTTTATAGGCATCAAAATCTGTGGGTGGTGGGTTTTCTACAAAAAATCGTTCCATCACACTGTGACTATAAGAAGTCGAGAGAAGCTTATTGATTTTTTGCACACCAGGCAAATGCAGCAAATATCTGCCACCCCCAGCCATAAACTTCATCAAGGGAATTTCCCACCACGGTGCTAAATCGTGAGTTCCCCCAGCAATAGCAATAATTGCACTGACTGGATGGTGTTGCACAAACTCAAGACCAATGGGAACCCCATAGCTGTGACAGCACAACACAGGTGACTCCACACCAAAGCGGACTAACAATCGCGCTAAATCTCGACAATGTCGCCCTATAGAGTAGCGCGAGTAACGACTAGACTGACCATTCCCGCCCAAATCGTAGGCTAAAACTTCCCAACCTTGAGCCTGGGCAAATTCATACTGCATTCTAAAATTGAAGCGGTTTCCTGTTCCACCGTGGATAAAAACCAACGGGGGATACACACCCGGACTATGAGAAACTTGTAAATCTACACCTCGGCGGAGGTGAACTTTTCCACCAGCGAGGGCATCATGATTAGGCATGAGACGATGGGGAGTAGAGTGAGAACAAATAAACGACAGATGAATTTATGTTCAGAAGTTTAAGCAAAACATTTGTCAATGTTGTGTCAACTTGATGGAAAGTTGAAGACTTTCTTTCTCTATATCCTCATATCTCTATGCCCAAAAATCCCCGATTTAATCTGAGTTATTTGTTGAGTTTGATATTATTGACGCTTTGTCTATGGGCGATCGCTAACGAATTACGAGATTATAATTATCGAGATATTCTTCACTCTTTAACTACCATTCCTAAACAGCGATTAAGTCGGGCATTAGGGCTGACTATCTTAGGTTATTCAGTCATGGTAGGGTACGATATTTTGGGATTTTACTACGTTGGTTGTCCCTTATCTTGGAATAAGATTGCGCTCACTAACTTTATTAGCTCTGCCTTTAGTAATACTATCGGTTTTGCCTTACTGACTGGCAGTGCTATCCGTTATCGATTTTATGCTAATTGGGGAGTACCACCCGTGGCGATCGCCCAAATAATTGCCTTTGTTAATTTTACTTTTTGGCTGGGAATGCTCACTGTTGCTGGATTGATTTTTATCACCCATCCTTTGCTGATTCCTAACCAATTACATTTGCCTTTTTCTACAGTGCGCCCCCTCGGCATAATTTTTCTTTTTTTGATTGCTAGTTACTTATTAGGCAGTATTTTTATTAAACAATCATTAATAATTCGTGGTCATCTGTTTCGTTTGCCTGTTTTTCACATCTCTCTGGCACAAATCTTCATTTCTAGCCTTGATTGGATGCTTGCAGCGTCAGTACTTTATGAAATACTGCCAGCTAATACCAATTTGTCTTATCCTAATTTTTTAGGAATTTATTTACTAGCGATGTTTGCAGCAGTTATTAGTAATATCCCTGGTGGTTTGGGTGTATTTGAAACTGTAGTATTACTCTTACTTACTTCTAAACTTCCGGCGGCAACAATTATTGGCTCACTCTTAGCTTATCGAGGCATATACTATTTTTTGCCCTTGTTGCTAGCATCTGGGTCACTGGGATTGTTTGAATTTAAATATAATCTGCGAAAAAGTTAAAAAACGAAAATAGTAATTACCCCAAAGATAGGACTCATACTTGATTTTTGAAATATATGTAAGTCGTGTCAGTCCAGTAGGGTGTGTTAGGTGCTGATTCCCAAGATGATTGGTCACAAAATAACTATCTTCGTGCCTAACGCACCGCCTTACGGATGGTGCGTTACGGCTAAATTTTCTTGTCTCTGGGTCCCAAATCCTTTCATAGCAGTAACACAAGGGCAATAAAGCGGGAAGAACATCTACACCGCTTTTTGCCTCCCCTACTTAATATTTACTTTATTAGGATGAAGTGACATAAATTTTTAAGATAAAAACAACAAAATTCTTGTTATGTAAGCATTTTGTCTTTATATAAATGAGTTAGCGATATTACGACCACTGTTCAATTGAAACCAAATAAATTACTATATAAATCTGAAAGACTTGACTGATTCATCATTGTAGAATTGTGCAAATTCATTCTCATGCAGAATTTGATCCTAGTTCAAATCAACCAACTGAACAGGGTTTACAAAGAGTTCTCCAGCGTCTTGTCCAGACAATGCAGAGAGACGCATTAGTTAGACAAACGACAAATAGACTCAGAGAATCCCTGCAAATTGATCGTGTTGTTTTGTATTACTTTTACTGGCAGTGGCACGGACAAGTGACATTCGAGGCTTTAAGTTCTGAAGAATTTTCGATATTAGGCTCAACCGGGGCAGATGAATGTTTTAATGATGAGTATGCAGAACTGTATTTAGCTGGACGGACAAAAGCGATCGCCGACATTGAATCAGCATCAATTACCCCTTGTCATAGGGATTTTCTCCGCACTCTACAAGTCCGCGCTAACCTAGTTGTACCAGTTTTAGTCCCCAAGGGGTTATGGGGCTTGCTAGTCGCACATCACTGCCAAGGAACGCGTTTTTGGACAGAATCAGATATAGAACTTATG
Source organism: Trichormus variabilis 0441 (assembly GCF_009856605.1). NCBI lineage: Bacteria > Bacillati > Cyanobacteriota > Cyanophyceae > Nostocales > Nostocaceae > Trichormus > Trichormus variabilis. Next base: position 5,296,290 of record NZ_CP047242.1, read on the forward strand.
CAGACAGGAGCGAAAACCCTCGCAACATCGCCTTATATTTTGGAAAGTTGAATTACAAAATTTCCTACTCCCGGCTTTAATTTAACTTGTCTATGAATTCTCATTCAGCGCTACAAACAGCCATCACCCATCGCATTGCTAACAGCCCCGAAGCGCGAATTACTTTTGCAGAATATATGGACATGGCGCTTTACCACCCTGAATACGGTTATTATTCCAGCAATACCGTCAAAATCGGGTTTAAAGGTGGCGATTTTTTCACTTCAGTCAATTTAGGTGCTGACCTTGGTGATTTACTAGCAGAACAATTTGTGCAGATGTGGGAGATTTTAGGAAAACCCACACCCTTTTATTTGGTGGAAATGGGAGCAGGGCAAGGACTGTTAGCTTTACATATCCTGAAATATATACAGGTAAAATATCCCAACTTATTTACAGCCTTGCAATATCTGATTGTAGAAAAATCCCCAGGTTTAAAGCAAGAACAACAGGAACGCTTACAAGGGTTTTCTGTGCGCTGGTGCAGTTGGGAGGAAATATCACCTAACTCGATTACAGGCTGTTTTTTTTCCAATGAATTAGTAGATGCACTACCAGTACATCAGTTCATTTTAGAGGGAGGGGAACTGAGGGAAATTTATCTAACTGTCCAGGGAGAGAAGGAAGCACAAGAAGCAAAAAATCTTTCCCCATCCCCTAATTACGAATTAACTGAAGTCGCAGCAGCCCCATCTACCCCCAGACTCGCAGAATATTTTGACTTAGTAGGCATTAATTTGGCGCAAGGCGGTTATGAAGATGGCTATCGCAGTGAAATTAATTTAGCGGCTCTTGATTGGTTGAGTATAGTAGCAGACCGCTTGCAAAGAGGGTATGTGATAACAATTGATTATGGCTATCCTGCCAGCCGTTACTATAACCCCAGGCGATCGCAAGGAACCTTACAGTGCTACTATCAACATCGTCATCACAACAACCCCTATATCAATATTGGGCAACAAGATATCACCGCCCATGTTGACTTTACCGCCTTGGAACGATGGGGCGATCGCTGTGGCCTAGAAAAACTCGGTTTTACCCAGCAAGCTCTATTTTTAATGGCTCTGGGTTTAGGCGATCGCATTGCAGCCCTCTCCTATCAACAAATACCAGTTTCTGAGTTACTCCACAGGCGACAAGCACTACACCAGTTAATCGATCCCACAGGACTTGGGGGCTTTGGAGTTCTAATTCAAAGCAAGGGACTGACAAAAGAGGAAGCTTCTCAAGCACTCAAAGGATTATCTGTGCCAGAACTGGGTAAGTAGGGGGTGCAGACAAATGTACAGACGCGATTCATCGCATTCCTAAAATTGTACAGACGCGATTAATCGCGTCTCTGACTAATAATTAAAACTCTATTTAAGAATGCTGGATTGGCTGGATATAGACTAGCATAACAGTGATTACTATGAAGTCGAGCATCAGAGGGGAGTTACAATTATGACTGCTCATGACCTATTAATGTTGGTAACATTACTTAGTCCTGGCATCTTGCTTTCAGTTGTCATTATGGCAACTTTTGCCGCAGGAGGCTGATCGCTAGATCCGGACGTAGGGAGTAGAAAAAATGTAAATCTGTTAACAGTTAACCGTTAATGAGCTACTCCCTGACAACCTACAATCAAACGATGGAAAAGCGGCTGAATCAAAGGAACGTAAAACATGAAGGTGGCATTTCTGGGAACTGGACTTATGGGACTACCAATGGCCCAAAGATTGTTAGCAGCAAATATAGAGGTAGTTGCCTATAACCGCACCCCAGAAAAACTAGCACCATTACAAGCAGCTGGCGCGGAAGTGGTGACACATCCCCGCTACGCAATTCGAGAAGCTGAGTGTGTCATCCTCATGCTGACCAACGCCGCAGCAATATATCATGTGTTGCTTTCGGATACTTCTTGGCGGACTCTCCAAGGACGCACCATCATTCAGATGGGAACAATTACCTCCACTCAAAGCCAAGAAATTCGAGATTCCATAGTGGGTGGTGGCGGCGAATATATAGAAGCACCAGTATTAGGAAGTATCCCCGAAGCCAAAGCGGGTACGCTGACAGTGATGGTAGGCGCTGAACCTAAACAGTATGAACGCTGTCTAGATTTACTCAAGAATTTTGGCCCAGACCCATTATTAATAGGGCCAGTGGGAACGGCATCGGGATTAAAGCTAGCCCTAAATCAGCTAATTGCTTCCTTAACTACTAGTTTTGCCCTGAGTTTAGCTTTTGTGCAGCGTCAAGGTATTGATGTAGATAAATTTATGCAAGTCTTAAGGGAGAGTGCGCTGTATGCGCCTACCTTTGATAAAAAGCTGCAAAGGATGTTGGATGGTAATTATAGCAATCCCAACTTTCCCACAAAACACTTGCTCAAAGATACCGACTTGTTTATTTCCGAAGCCCAATACCTGGGACTGGATCTCAGCAGTATTGAAACTGTGCAGAAACTTTTACAAACAACCATGAAAATGTCATTTGCCAATGACGATTACTCTGCCCTATTTTCTGTTATCAGAGATTGGGGGGAAGCAAGTGGCGGTTAGAGGGATGGAGACGGGGAGAACAACAAATAACTATTGAATATTGACTAGAGCAAAGGTAGTAAAATTTCAAATTTTGTACCGATTCCTAGTTTGGAAGAGAAATTGAGTTTACCGCCGTGTCTCGCCGTGATAATGCGATAACTAACGGCTAAACTTGTCTCTTTTTCTGTTCTTTTTTCTATAGAGAAATTTTCGCGGATTTGTTGTTGTAATTCCTCCGACATTCCTGTCCCATTATCCGCCACACAAATCGAAACCCAGCGTGAATCAAATTCGTTGGGTTTAGTAGCTGCTTGAGAAATAACTTCCGTTGTAATTTCTATAGTTGCTTGCTTCACATTTTGTCCGCAATCGGGTTGCAATTGCCGCCGCACAGTTTCATCTAGTAAACTATCGACAGCGTGACTGAAAATATTCATCAATACTTGGTTTAACTGTCCTATAAAACAAGAGACTGGGGGGATTTTTCCATAATTTTTAATAATAGTGATTTCGCCTTTCAAACGACTTTTAATTAAAATTACAATACTGTCTATAGAGGCGTGTAAGTCTACGGGTTTAGGATAAACAGCATCGATATGGCAAAAATTTTGTAGGCTAGTAACGAGTTTTTTTAGTCTTTCTGCACCGGAACGAGCGCTAGTTAATGCTTTAGATAAATCCTTTTCTAGATAATCAAATTCAATTTCTTCTTTAATATCATTTATTACCTCACAACCAGAGGGTAAACATTCATCATAAGCAGCTATTAACTTCAGTAAATCTTGGCTGTAGTTAGAAATATAAGTTAAGTTACCCCAAATAAAACCTACGGGGTCTAAAATTTCGTGTGCTACCCCATCTACTAACCGCCCCAGTCTCGCCATTTTATCGTTTTGAATCATTTGGGCTTGGCTGCGTTCGTAGCGTACTTGAGTTTCTATACCGCGAATTTGCCAAGCTGCAATATTTAATTCATGGGGATCTAACAATCTGTAGGAATTATCTGCTGTTTGTACTACTAGAGGTTCTGCTAAAAATTCAGGCGATCGCCTTAATATCTGTTGCATGGCTGTCAAGATTGGTGTGGTATCAGCCAGCACTAAAACCGCTAAACGCGCATAACGATAGAGAACATCTAATGGTTCTTTAGCGAACAAATCTTGTCCGTAGGGACGCATCAAAAACTCTATTAACCTTCGCCGGGATATCATTCCCGTAAACTTTCCCTGTTCTAGCAAAATTACCCCTGGTAACAAGGGATATTTATCAAAATACTTCGCTACTTCTACGCCAGTCAGGCTAATTTCCACCTGAAAAGTGTACATTGGTAGTTCTTGAATGGTGGAATCTAAACCTAAATCGCGATCGCTACCTCTAGATACAGTAGGTGGTGATACAAGGGGACAAAATTCTTGTGACACTTGAGACTCTGATAGATACAAGGACTGACAAGTAAATAAGCCAACATTCTAGCTTCCGAGCTTACTACTGAAGCTAAATTTAGTAAAAGTAACACAAAAATATTTTCAGCGTAAATGCTTAAATATAAAATAATGTTACCACTGTGATTTTACTGAAGTCCCATAATCGATTTTTGGCAGATTGGGCTTGCAAGTTGAAAGTTTTTATAGTAAAAAATCAACCAAAGCACAAAAAATTGCCCCAAGGATCAAAAAGATTTACTTGTTAAGTTAGCAATGACAATAATTTATGGGAATACTCACAGCCAATAGCAGCCTAAAACCTTTACAAGTGCTATGTTATAAGGCTGATAACCAATTATCACAGTGATCCCCCGTTATTTAAAAAGTATGAATACTTGGTGAAAATGCCCGGAAGTTAACACTTTAAAGAGCTAATTGACAGTAAGTATAAATCTTAGGTAGTGAAAATTTATGTAACTTTATACCCAGTCTGCTAATATCGGAACTATTTACACAATAGAACAATCATAAGAATGTTCATTGCCAGTAAATTCACCCATATAAACATGAATATGCGCTGGCTCGTCAGCATCAATACATTGCTTAAACTCAACTAGAATCCCAGAACTAACTTATTTGCCAAATTTTATCTTGATCTGTCACTAAATGTGTTTGATCCCCGTTTCTATAGAATGACTAGGCTTAACCTAAAAAATCCACAGCGCTTTTGACTGCGACACCCATGAATCAACTGAACAATGGTTTCACAATATTTCTGAGTTTGCTAGTCGAGGCGATGCCCTTTTTGCTGCTTGGGGTTTTATTCTCCAGTTTGCTGCTGTTTTTTGTAGATGAGCGCAAATTAGTAGAAAAAATGCCCAGAAATCCCTTATTAGGTGCTTTAGTTGGCAGTATGGTCGGCTTTTTGTTTCCAGTCTGTGAATGCGGAAATGTGCCAGTAGCGCGGCGCTTGCTGATGCAAGGAGTACCTACACCCGTAGCGGTTGGTTTTTTACTAGCAGCACCGACAATTAACCCGATTGTGATTTGGGCAACATGGACAGCATTTAGGGAACAACCAGAAATAGTAGTTTTACGTGTGATATTTTCGCTCTTAATCGCCACAATTATCGGTTTTGTTTTCAGTTTTCAAGCGGACTTAGAACCCATAGTCCAACCAGCGATCGCTCGTTATTTAAAATTTAATCCCCCAGCCAAACCAGAAACAAAACGCCGGGGTAAATACTCCACAACAAAAGACACGAATACCCCCAGTATGTTGCGTTCTGGGACTTATATTTTAGGTGGTCGAGCAGGTGGTGTGCCAACACGACTAGATGCTAACCTAGCCCCAACAAATGAGGCTAGCAGCAACAATAAACCGTTGAGAGATAAACTACGCCTGTTATTAGATAACAGCATCCAAGAATTGCGGGAGTTGGGTGCAGTCATGGTAATTGGGAGTGCGATCGCCGCAGCCATTCAAGTCCTAGCACCCCGTGAATTAATCCTCAGTCTAGGTTCTGGCCCGATTACCTCAATTCTCGTCATGCTGGTGTTAGCCGCAGTAGTATCCATCTGTTCCACTGTCGATTCATTTTTTGCCCTATCATTCGCCGCCACCTTCAGCAGTGGTTCATTATTAGCCTTTCTCGTCTTTGGTCCCATGATTGACATCAAAAGTGTCGGCTTGATGTTATCCATATTCAAACCCAAGACGATCTTCTACTTATTTGCCTTAGCAGGGCTACTGACATTCTTATTCACCCTTTTCATTAACTTGCACGTTATTTGATATTTCGTCAGTGGTCAGGTGTCCTTCGTTAGTTCTTCTTCTGACTATTGACCACTGACTACTGACCACTGACTATTGACTAATAACCAATGACTAAATCTCAAGTCCCAAATAAACTGCTCTCTTGGCTGGATGTCTTGGCAATTACAGCCTGGGGCGTATTAATGCTGAGATATTGGCTGACTGGCAAGCTCAATTTATTAATTCACCCCAATTATTTTGGATTAGTAGTTGTAGCCGGTGTTGTCTTATTAATTATTGGCTTTGCCAAAGCTAAAGAACTTTGGCGCTTACGTCCTCGTGATGTCACCCCCAACCCCCAGCACATCACTTTTTTTGCTCCTGGTTGGGGTAGCGGCTTACTGCTGTTCACCGCAGTTTTAGGCTTTATTATTACACCGCAAGTATTTGCCAGTGATAAAGCACTCCAGAGGGGTGTGACAGATTTATTAACCACCTCGCGCCTACAACCCCAATCCTTCCGCGCCTCCGTGCGTCCAGAAGAGCGATCGCTTGTAGATTGGGTACGCACCGTGAATGTCTATCCCGAACCAGATTCATATACAGGTCAAAAAGCCAAGGTACAAGGATTTGTCATCCATCCCCCAGATATTGGCAAAGAATATATATTCCTCGCTAGATTTGTCCTCACCTGCTGCGCCGCCGATGCTTATCCTGTAGGTTTACCAGTTAAATTAGCAACTAATCAAGAACGGTATTCTCCCGACACTTGGTTAGAAGTAGAAGGAAAAATGACCACCGAAACCTTAAGCGGTAAACGTCAATTAACCATCGCCGCCACCTCCATCAAAAAGATTCCCCAACCAGCAAATCCATATAGTTATTAGTCAATAGTCCACAACGAACAACTGACAACGAACAACTGACAACTGACCAATGACTACCAAACCCTTTCTCCAACCACTAGATCGCGTGGCGATCGCTCTCATGTTAATTTTGAGTTTGTTGATTGGACTGCTAATCTTACAAGGTGATGTGGTTGCTTCTCGTGTACGCAGTTTTACATGGGAAAATCAACAAATCGGCGCAGAAGACACCTCGTTTGCTGTCACCTTTAGCCGTCCAATGGATATCAAAAGCGTAGAAGATAACTTAAAAATCGAACCGCCTTTAGCAGGGAAATTCAGTTGGGCAGGGCGAAGGATGGTTTATACTCTGCTGACACCAGCTCCTTATGGGACAAATTATAAATTACAGTTGCAGGGCGCTAAAGATAGATTTGCCGAAAAAGAACAAACAAATCGGGTAATCCAGCCCTTTACTAGTCAATTTCGTACACGCGATCGCGTCATTCTCTACATTGGCGCCGATCAAGAAAACCAAGGACAGCTAGTACTGTACAACTTATCTCTAGAACAGAAAAAGGTACTTAGTCCCAAAGACTTAGTTGTGATGGATTTTAAACCATTTCCCAATGGAGAAAAAATCTTATTCTCGGCTCGCGCTGCCAACAATCAAGACTTACTTTCAGCGCAATTGTACACAGTCACAACCGGAATCAGCACCAAATCTGATACACCAGCAGAACCAGCAGGGAAAATCGACTTACTTTTAGATAATAAAGACTATCAAAACCTGAAATTCGACCTATCCCCCAATGGCGAAACTATTGTGATTCAACGGGGAAATAGAAACAACCCTAGTGACTTTGGTCTGTGGTTTATCTCCGCTACCAGCAACTCAGGACAAAGACCCGTCCCACAACGTCTGCAAAGCCAGCCTGGGGGAGATTTCATGATTACCCCTGACAGTAAAGCCGTAGCCGTTGCCCAAGGGCAAGGAGCCGCCATTCTACCACTACAAAAAGATGCCAGCAAACCCCTAGATTTTCTGCCCCAATTTGGACTGGTACAGGCATTCTCCAAAGATGGCTCTCAAGCAGCAATGGTGAAATTTAATACAGATTTCACAAAAGAATTATTTTTAGTCACAAATCAAGGTGTCCAAAAACCCTTATTGAAAACCACAGGTTCCATCCTCAGTTGCCAATTTGATCCAGCCTTACCCACCCTTTATTGCTTACTCACACAGCTTGTATCCCAAGAACAGTACATAGAACAGCCTTATTTAGTCGCCATCGACCTGAAAACAGGACAGCAAAAACCATTGCTGGTGCTACCCATAGAACAAAGAAACGTGCAAATGAGCCTATCACCAGATGGTTTAGGCTTGTTATTTGACCAAGTAGTTCCCCAGAGCAATCCTAATGCACCTACAACCAGAGAATTAAAAACAGATGATGGTGAAGCGATCGCCACCAGTAATCTTTGGCTAATGCCCCTACTACCCATTTCTGACACAGCCATCAGTACCATCAGACCAGAAAAGCTACCCTTCATCGGATTTCATCCCCGTTGGCTACCGTGAAGCAGGATGTGAGGGCAGGACTGTTTCATTCTGGGAAGAAAACTTGGTATTGGGAATCGTTAGCATCGGATTAAGGATGTTGTTTTTGATGAAGATTTTTCCCAAATATATTGTCTTCAGTTGTCGGTACTTAGCGTAACCACGCTTCCTGCAATCACTTTCCAGTCGTTTTCAAATAGCTTCCAAACCCTAAGATAGCGGAATTTGCCATTAATTTCTTGCCCTAAATAATTTCCTCGTATCTCTACTGTGACGGCAACAACAACGTCGTCCACGACCACATTGAGTATTAGATCACTTGATTCGACTGTATGCAGGTTGATGTTTCCCGAACGGTAATTTTCCAGATCCATCGCTTTGGTTGCCGTTTCGCCACTTGGCCCGTTAAACAGAAGCTCATCGTGAAGCAGTTTATCCAAAAGTTCCACGTTATTTGTTTTCATCGCTGAGAGGAGATTTTTCTCGTTAGCAATGACCTGGGCTTTATGGGTGGCATCCATGCTGTTTATTGTTTCATTTGACCAGACAATGAAAGTTTAACATCACTGAGTTGGGTTAAAATCTATTGTCCGAGTTGAAAGAGTTGTGACTCTTGCTAGCAAACCTTTTTAGACTGAAACAGTCCTGGGGGTAAGGGGGTAGAAAAGAAAACTATTGACAACTGACCAACGACTCTTACCCTTTTCAATTTTTAACTTTTCTGAGCTAGGCATTTGATAAATTATATACAGAGACAGTATTTATCCCGCCTCTGACCTTGTACCAGCGAGCCACCTACCACATAACTGTTTATCAAAGCCAAGCAGCCTTAAACCTTTATTAGGTATCTGTACTGCGGTGCATACATTTGTAGCATTTGAACTTGAAACCCTCGTCAAGTCTAAGGTTGACGGGGTGCAAGCTCATAATGTTATAACGACATCAGTTATGTATGCAAAATAGGGAACACTGAATCAATGAATAATTACCCGTGTTAGGGGCAGTCTAACTTGGCTGATCCAACCCCCAAGCACTTGAAAAGTATCCTAGCGGTAGCAATGCTAGGCGTTTTTAAGTGGGTGGTTCAAGAGTGATGAATGAAGCTAACACCTCAAATAATAGGGCTGTGATGGAATCTCCTAATTCTTCTGCTAATTCACTACAACCGGAACAGACAATCTGTCCCTTCTATACAGTTGTGCCTTCTGAAAACACAACTAATGCCAAATTGCCCCTCCTAAAACCAGCAGAAGATGAGCAGGACGAGATCCAAACAGCCGATTCTCCTCAAGATGCACAAAAGCAGGATTGGGTGGTGGAACCTGACGGTGAAAAGCAAGCACAGGTAGAAACTGAATTTCAGAAGTTATTGGCATTGAATGAGGAATTGCAGGCAGCAAATAATCAGTTATACCAACGAGTAGAACATTTACAAGATGACTTAGCTGAGTCAGAAAAGGCTTTACAGTGGCAGAAAAGACGCTCCAGTGTCACTGAGTCGATGCTCAATCAACAAGCGCAAGAACTAGCCGCAGCCCAAGAACAAATTCAATCACTGTTCCAACAGTTAGAAACTGCCGTCCAAACGACTCAACGTCAGGAAATTCTGATTGATAGTTATAAAGCCCAATTGCAAATTAGTCAACAGCGCATTGCTCAATTAGAACGAGAGTGTTCTTTATTACAAACTAACTATAGTGAACAGTCCCAACAAGTCGTCCAGTCAGAAAACGCTTGTCGAGAATTGCGTACTCGACTGATGAGACAGCAACGCCAGACCTTGCAATTTAAAGCGGCGCTGGAAAAATGTCTAGAGACATCCATTCCTAACTATGAATCTCCAGAGACGGATACTAGCAACACTCACAACACAGTCCCCCACAAAACCCGATTTGCTAGAAAAGCACGCTCTTTGTTTCCCAACGCCGAACCGATAAAACCTTGGTCAGCAGAAACAGACTCTCAAGAAGAGGATATTAATCAATCTTGGGAAGAGCCTAAAACACCACGCCCTTTCACCAGCGATTACTCCATGCCTAATCCCCCTTCTCTCTGGAACTGGCCAGTGAAGGATAAGGAGAAGGAAGATATACGTACAATCTCCCAGCCACCAGAACCTGCGCCAAAAGAAGATGAGTCGCCTATTTCTCCTGAAGAGGCGCAATCTGTGGGTTCAGCAGAATTAGATCAGCAAATAGATAGTCTCATTCAAATGTTTTTCGCCTCCCAAGCTGGAGGTACACCAGCAACACCACCTGCATCCGAAGCAGTTATAGAAAGTCAGCCAGTGGACACAACTGTTTGGGAAACTTCGGCTACTAATGTCGAGGAAGAGGAAACACCAGAGCAGTTATGGGAACCAACGGTAGAAGTAAGCCCCTTTCCCACTACTTCCTCATTTTCCTTTACTGTCTCTCCCACTGAAAAAACTGCCGAAGTCCCAGAGCAGGATAATTCAGCCCCTTCACCGATGAATGAGGTGGAGTTTCCCATGACTGACTTAGCGCCAGATTCATTTGATGAGGTTGCTAACGATACTCAATCACCTTCACCTGTGGTTTATCCCCAGCGACCACGGAAGGGGCGTAAGTCTCTAGCGTCGGTGGAATTGCCGAATTTCAACAAGCCTAATGGTCAATATGGTCAATAGCTAATAGTCCACAGTCCAAAAACCTGGATTTTGACTATGGACTATTGACAAAAAAGCCAGAAAATTAGTCACACTGCGTCAGTCCTATTTGAATTTTGAATTTTGCGAAAAGTTCTGTAGGCGGTGAATCCATTGCTGTAGGAGGGTTTCCCTCCGCAGGCAACTGGTGAACCCGGAGGGGTTTCCCGCCGTAGGAAACTTTTCAAGACGAATTTTGAATTGGAGCGTAAAGCCTGCGGCATAGCTTCGCTTAACGCGTAGCGTCTCGTAGAGAAGCGACTTGACTATGCGCCTTTGGCGATGCCGAAAGACTCTCCCTTTAATGTGATGTTAAATGGGGTGATGACAACTTCACGGGTGGGGGATGCTTCCACTCTACCAGCGATCGCAGCTGTTAATCCTTGCTCTTTTGCTAGCTGAACAATTCTCTCTCCATCTTGTTCTGTTTCTGTATAAAATGCAAACCCTGCACCGTAATTGAACACGGAAAGCATCATTTCTTTCCCGCCTTCTAGTTGACTTTCGACAAACTGAAAGATTTCGGGAACTGGTAGCAATTTTTCAATCACATACCGTAGTGGTTTGGCTGACCGCATAAGTTTCTGCCATCCATGACCGGTGATATTCTCCATTGCGGTGGGACGAATACCCTCACTCAACACCGCTTGCACCAGTGGCGTGTAGAGATGAGAGGCAGCATTCATCGCTGCCCATAACTCCTGCCCACTGGGTAGTTTTGTTCTGTAGCCATCGGGGAGTGATTCGGCTAGTTTCCGCACCGGGGTAAAGCCATTTTCATGGAGTCCGGTACTTTCCACCAACACGATCGCATTGCCTTCAGCCAACCGTGTACCATCAATAGGAGCCACACCAGGAGGCATGACACCAAATACAGAACCGGCAATATCCAGCCGCCCTGGAATCATCTTGGTTTTGAGTTGTGGCGTTTCCCCAGAAATATAAACGCAGCCAATTCGTTTGCATCCCTCAACTACACCATCGAGAAACCCATCCAAAAAGGCAGGGGTGAAGACGGTTTCCGGGGTACTTGAGGGTAAATACAATCCCAGAAGTACCGTTTGCATCCCCGAAGATGCAGCATCATTGGTCAGACACGAGAGAATCTTGATACCAATGTTCCACCAAAACTGTCGCAATTCTTCCTCCGAGAGGTCATCAGGACGGGCATCATCAGCAGTACCCAGACCTTCAGGAACAAGACTCACAAAAAGTTCTGGTGTTCCCGTCTGCAAGTAAGGCGCTAGGTTGAAACTAAAGGCGTTAGCACTGCCCCCCAGCCCGGAAAGAGGTACTTTCCCATAGGCGGGTGAAAACTGCAATGTACGTTTTGCGGCCTCAATAAAGCGAAGCTTGGCCGCATCGAGAGTATTGTAATCGACTTGATCGAGTGCTTGAGTCATCAGAGTTACTTTGTTGGGATGGGGACTGGGGACTGGGGACTGGGGACTGGGGATTGGGGACTGGGGATTGGGGATTGGGAAGAAGTTCGTCTCCTTCTATACCCAAATCCTGAAAATTCTTAATTTTGAATTTTGTAGCTTTAGCTTCCCGTAGGGTATTTTGAATTTTGAATTTGTTCTACCCCCTCGCCCCTTCTGGGTTATGAATAACGGCTTCTGAGTTGAATTGTGCGAATTGCTGGGGCGATCGCGGTCTACCTGTGGTGATAGCGTAGTTAATGGCTAATAGTCGCAGCCATAATGCCGGGTTGTTAGTTTCTAGCCAAGGTTTAATTTTTAGAAGGAAGCGTGGGAACCATGAACTCAGTAAGGCGTTAACTAAGGCGTGGCGACCAAAGTTAAAATAATTTCCCAGCCATCTGACCAAATCTTTGGGGCCTGCTAGTTGCCAAATCCACAACAGTAAGGCGGGATTTTTCCGGGCTGCTTTTAGGGCTAGGCGGTTAAATGTCAACCAATCACATCTATCTTTGATGAAGTTATCTGCTACTTCTGGGGGTTCATCTGCCAGCAATCCAAAGAAGGTATTGAGCATCGAGTTGATGCGCTGAGGGGCTAAAAATTTGCCGGTGGGAACCATCATCCCTTTAGAAAAGAGCCAAGTTACAGAAACATTACTTTGATAGGCGCGAATCAGGTTCAAGTTACTGAACTTTAGTAGGTCATGTTTGAGGGCTACATCTAACAGGGTTGTCAGTCGTTCTAGGTTACGAACCAGGGAACCAAAACCAGTAAATACCAGGGGTGATTGCAGGGAAGCAGCATCACCGATCGCAATTAATCTATCAAAGGCGATGGTGCGATCGCTACTCCCCACACTGAAATGTCCTGGTATGTACCCAAATGTCGGCTTTTTCCACACCAGTTTGTCCATATCGCAACGGCGATACTCTGGCAAAATTGTGAAGAAGTCTTCGTACATCTCCAGCAATGAGCCGGGATTTTGGGGGTTAACTTCGTGATAGTGAAACAAATAAATTGTCAGTTCTTCACCCGCACCGGGAAATAATTCCCAAATCAACTGCCTACCACGGGAAATATCACCGTGGCTATAAAGCACATCTCCATATTGGGAATCCCACACCCCTGGCTCAAATCCCCCGTCAACGACTGCGCCCACTGTGGGACAGACGCTATCAAATGCACGACCACCGTTTAATTGCCACGCAATGGGGGAAGCTGTTCCCATCGCATCTACTAACAGTCGTCCACTTATTTGCTTTTCTGTTTGGGTGGGCAAATCTTTGACTTTTACAACAACTTGTGTATCATTGACATCTGCACGGATAAATTCTGTCTCATCCCAAATATCGCCACCCGCAGCCTTGAGCTTATTCCCGCACATTTGCAACCATTTTTCCGAGTCTAAGGCTATGTTTAACACCGTGGGCGTGTGCAAGACAGGCGATCGCAATTTTGCTGGGTTATTGCCATCAAAAAACTTATTAAACCCGTCCTTATAATCCCGGACAATCACAGTTTCTAACTCAGCATTTGTCACTAAACCCAAGTTAATCAAACTTTGCAATTCATCACGAGAAATATTCCATTCCCGGTTCATCCGTCCAAAGGGCAAACGCTCCACCAACAACACCTTATACCCCAACTTTGCCATCACCGCCGCATGGATGACACCCAACGCGCCACCAATATAGATCAGGTCATATTGGGGATTGGGCTTTTCCAGTTCCCAGTTCCCAGTTCCCCCTTCGGGGTTCGCCAGTCGCTCATGGGGGAAACCTCCAAGACCGCGCTGGCTCACCAGTCCCCTATCGCTTTTCTGCGAAAACACCACCTGACGCGGCTGCTGAGGATTTTGAACTCCTTCACGCCATCGCTGTTCCCACCAGTAAGCACGTTTAAGGTCATATTCCCCGTTGGGCATCTTTTGGAAATATTTAACCGTTAGGGGGTAATGGGGTGCTAGAGCCTCAAAAATTGATTGTTGGGATAAATCAATCGCTGGTGGTTCTGGATAGTGATGAGGAAAACGCTGGCGAATGGCTGTTGTTAAGCTTTGTAAGAGTTCCTTTTCTCCGGGTAATTGCTGATCTGCCCAACGAAAAACCTTGAGGTAAGTAGTTCTTTGGACTGACCACAAAAATATAGAAAATTCTTTAGGTAAATTTTCGGTAATTTTCGTGCTACTTGCTGTATATTTACTAGATATTTTCAGCCTACAACCATCTGGAGTCAGTATTTTCTCCCAACTGCCTGGGTCAAATTCTGTTTGTAGCCAACAGCGCACAACCGCCGTATCCGTGATTGGCACTTCTAAATAAAGGATTTCTTTCATGTTTTCCTGACATCTCCGTCAATCTACTCACCAAGACAGATATGCGAAAGGCAGTAAGTACGATAAACTCCGCCCTATCGGTTTCTATAAAGATTCGGTAAAGAATTTTTAATAATTTGTCAAACTTTTTTGTTCATTTGGAAATTTTATAAACCTACGCCATGAATTATCCCATTCCAGACAGCCCACAAGAAATTTTTGCTTTAAAACAACAGCGTGTAGATGAAGAATTAGTGGCCTCAGCGATCGCCGGAGTGATAAAAATAGTGCGATCGCAAGGTCAATCATTAGAAGACTTAACAGCCCAATTGCTAGCAGATGACCAATTACTAGACCAACAACAACGTCGTTGGTTAAGTAAACTCGTGACCCAGGTTTGGGAGAGCTTTACTTGAAGAGGCAGGGGGAGCAGGGGGAGCAGGGGAAGCAGGGGGAGAAAATTGTACAGACGCGATTAATCACATCTCTGACAATTGTACAGACGCGATTTATCGCGTCTCTAACCAGACGCTTTTACTGCCGCCTCTGCTTGGGCGTGTAATAACAGACCATATTCCAAACCTTCGACAACCGCTTGATAGGAAGCTGCCAAGATGTTGGGTGAAACGCCAACAGTTGTCCAGCGTTGATAACCATTACCTGATTCCACTAAGGCACGGGTTTTGGCAGAAGTGCCTGTGTGACCGTCCAGAATCCGCACTTTGTAGTCTGTTAACTCAAAGGTGGCAAGTTGGGGATAGAAGTTGACCAAAGCTTTGCGTAATGCCGCATCTAAGGCTGCTACTGGGCCGTTACCTTCGGCAGCTTCTAAAATGTTCTTACCATTCACCGCGACTTTCACCGTCGCTAAAGCATTGGTCATTTCTTTGCCTTCCACTAAATCACAGTGGACTTGAAAGCCTTTCACTTCAAAAAACTGCTGTCTTCCGCCCAAAGCTTCATACATCAGTAAAGCAAAACTCGCCTCGGCTGCTTCAAATTGATATCCTTCACTTTCTAACTCCTTGAGGCGCTGAAGAATTTGCTTGGCTTCTGGTGTCTGTTTGTCTAGTTCAATCCCAAAAGTCCGGGCTTTAGCTAACACATTACTAATCCCCGATTGTTCAGAAATCACAATCCGGCGACGGTTCCCTACTTGTTCCGGCTGAATGTGTTCGTATGTGAGGGGATTACGTTCCACGGCGGAGACATGAATACCTCCTTTGTGAGCAAAAGCCGAACGTCCCACAAAAGGAGCGTGTTCATCAGGGGCAAGATTTACCACTTCACTCACAAATCGACTGGCTTCTGCTAGTTGCCCTAGCTGGTGTTCTGTGATACAGCTATACCCTAATTTCAGTTGTAAATTAGGAATTAATGAACATAAATTAGCATTCCCACAACGTTCGCCATAACCGTTGATAGTACCTTGTACCATCGTTGCCCCTGCCATCACTGCTGCTAAAGCATTGGCAACAGCCATATCTGAATCATTATGAGTATGAATACCGATTTGGGGAATGGGGAATGGGAGATTGGGGATTGGGTACTGGGTATTGGGTAGAGAATTAGTACTCTTTTCCACTTCCTCACTGACTACTTGCCCAGACTGATCTAATTTTGAGTTGATTCGTCCCCAGTCCCTAGTCACCTTGACAACATCTTGCACAATCTGACTAACTTCGTGAGGTAAAGTACCGCCATTCGTATCACAGAGGACTAACCATTCTGCGCCGGCTGCCATTGCTGCTTTGAGGGTCTGTAAAGCATAATCTCGGTTGTGCTTATAGCCATCAAACCAGTGTTCAGCATCATAGATCACGCGTCGCCCTTGAGAGCGAAAAAACTCGATAGTATCGCGGATCATCGCTAAGTTTTCTTCTAAAGTAGTTTTTAGACCTGTTGTGACGTGTAAATCCCAGGATTTGCCAAAAATTGTCACCCAGCTAGAACCCGCAGCCAGGATATCTTGCAGCATTGGTTCATCTGCGGCATGAGTATGAGGGCGGCGAGTTGAACAAAATGCAACAATTTGTGAAAGTTTAAGCGGATCTTCTTGAAGTTGCCAGAAAAATTGAACATCCTTAGGGTTGGCTCCTGGCCATCCACCTTCAATGAAGGGAATCCCTAGTTGATCGAGTCTGTGGGCAATGCGTAGCTTGTCTTCTGTAGATATTGATAGCCCCTCGCGCTGAGTGCCATCCCGTAGTGTGGTGTCATAAAGCCAAATGTGGGGAGAGGGATTTTTGGTCATAAGACTAAGACTTTGGAGACAACTTTAAAGGCAATGTGCCAAGATACAACAAAACGCCAGTTTGCTGATTAAAATATGCCTAAGGTATTAGCTCAGGGTAAAACAATTGAGTGCAACAACGGAGAAAATTTACGCAAAGTTCTGCTAAAAAGTGGTATTGACCTCTACAATAGCGGTGCTAAGGTAATAAACTGTCGGGGTATTGGTAGTTGTGGTACCTGTGCTGTCCAAGTAGAAGGTGAAGTGTCTGTGGCGAATTGGCGAGATCAAGCACGGCGATCGCTTCCTCCTCATTCTCCTACAAAAGACCTGCGTTTAGCTTGTCAGACTCAGGTATTAGGTGATGTAAAGGTAACAAAATTTGACGGATTTTGGGGTCAAGGTTCTCAAGTAGTGTGGCAACCAGAAGGTTAGGTTAACAAGGAGAAATCAAGATGGGTAGATGGACACCGCTAATTCTTATGGCCGGAGGCTTGGCAATTCTCATGGGAACATTGCTAGGTATTAACTTCCCAATGGGTGGCCAGCAACAAACAGCTAGTAACAATACTTCAACTAGTAATAATGCTCCAGGGGGCAAAGCATCGAAAGTACTCCCAGCTAACATTAATGTTAATAGCTCCTCAGCCAATCGCAATCGCACCAATGCTACTACAAATGAAAACAGACCCAGTGTAGCGCAAGATAATTTCAACACTAGTACTGACCCTGAAGAAAGAGGCACCAGCAATCAGGACGAGCGCAGATCAACTGGTAACAGAACCAGTGTGGCTCAAAATAACAATTCCACCGATTCATCATCTCCTGACAATACACCAGAACCTAGTACTACAGAAGTTCAATCAAGAGACACCGTATCTGGTGACACAAACGAAACAAAAGAACCGATTCGTGCTTTGTGGTAATGAAGTGCTGAGTCCTAAGTGACCAGTACTGAGTATTTAGTCAACAAAATTAATCCCTAGTCCCTCACCACTTGTACTAGTCGTTGGTTACAAGTTATGAGTTATTAGTTATGTACTAATGGTAAATAGCTAATATATAAATACTAATGACTAATGACTAGGGACATTGTAATTATTGGTGGCGGCGTTATTGGTTTGGCGATCGCCGTTGAACTTAAGTTGCGCGGGACAAAAGTTACCGTGCTTTGTCGT
The DNA here is from genome assembly GCF_009856605.1 of Trichormus variabilis 0441. Taxonomy (NCBI): domain Bacteria; kingdom Bacillati; phylum Cyanobacteriota; class Cyanophyceae; order Nostocales; family Nostocaceae; genus Trichormus; species Trichormus variabilis. The sequence continues at coordinate 5,314,258 of NZ_CP047242.1, forward strand.
GATTTCCCAGCAGCAGCAGCTCACGCCGCCGCCGGGATGTTAGCCCCGGATGCCGAGGAAATCACAGATGAGGCGATGAAGTCGCTATGCTGGCGATCGCGTTCTTTATATCCCGAATGGACAAGCAAGTTAGAAGATTTAACGGGTTTAAACACTGGTTACTGGCCTTGTGGCATCCTAGCGCCAGTTTATGAAGGGCAGGAGAGCAAGGGTGTAAGAATTCAGGAAAATAAGGGAGAATCACCCGCTTATTGGTTAGAAAAAGCCGTTATTCATCAATATCAACCAGGATTAGGTGAGGATGTGGTTGGTGGTTGGTGGTATCCAGAGGATGCCCAAGTGAATAATCAAGCACTAGCGCGTGTGCTGTGGGCGGCGGCGGAAAGCCTTGGTGTGGAACTCAACGACGGAATTACAGTAGAAGGATTATTACAACAGCAGGGACAGGTAGTAGGTGTCCAAACCAACACCGGCATCATTCAGGCCGAACACTATGTTTTAGCCACAGGTGCTTGGGCAAATGAATTATTACCCTTACCCGTAACCCCTCGTAAAGGGCAAATGTTGCGTGTGCGTGTGCCGGAATCTGTACCGGAATTGCCTTTAAAGCGGGTTTTATTTGGCGAAAATATTTACATTGTACCGAGACGAGACCGATCTATTATTATTGGGGCAACGAGTGAAGATGTCGGCTTTACCCCCCACAACACCCCCGCCGGCATTCAAACTTTACTGCAAGGCGCAATTCGTCTCTATCCTCAGTTACAGGATTATCCCATTCAAGAATTTTGGTGGGGCTTTCGTCCAGCCACTCCAGATGAATTACCCATTTTAGGAACTAGTCACTGTGCCAATTTAACCTTGGCTACTGGTCATTATCGCAACGGTATCTTACTAGCACCAATAACCGCCGCACTTATAGCCGATTTCATCGTAGAACAAAAATCTGACCCCCTACTGTCTCATTTCCACTACTCACGCTTTCAAAAACAGGCATCTACCACCCCCATGTTTACCCACTCCGCCAACTTCTCCAACGGACACGCCAAAAACCCTCCACTCCCCACTCTAGACTCATCCCTCATCATTGCAGGCAAATCCTTTCATTCCCGTTTGATGACGGGGACAGGCAAATATCGCAGCATAGAAGAAATGCAGCAAAGCGTTGTTGCTAGCGGTTGCGAAATTGTCACGGTGGCGGTGCGACGAGTCCAAACCAAAGCCCCAGGCCATGAAGGTTTAGCCGAAGCCCTGGACTGGTCGAGAATTTGGATGTTGCCGAATACAGCTGGCTGTCAAACCGCAGAAGAAGCCATTCGGGTAGCGCGTTTGGGGAGAGAAATGGCTAAGTTATTAGGTCAGGAAGATAATAATTTTGTCAAATTAGAAGTTATACCAGACCCCAAATATTTACTTCCCGACCCCATTGGTACATTACAAGCTGCCGAACAGTTAGTGAAAGAAGGTTTCGCCGTCTTACCTTATATCAACGCTGACCCCATGCTAGCCAAGCGGTTAGAAGATGTCGGTTGTGCTACAGTCATGCCTTTAGCGTCACCCATCGGCTCAGGACAGGGTTTAAAAACCACCGCCAACATTCAAATTATCATCGAAAACGCCAAGATCCCAGTCGTGGTAGATGCTGGCATTGGTGCGCCCTCAGAAGCCTCCCAGGCGATGGAATTAGGGGCAGATGCCCTATTAATTAATAGTGCGATCGCCCTTGCTCAAAACCCAGCCGCAATGGCTCAAGCCATGAACCTCGCAACAGTTGCCGGTCGTCTAGCCTACCTCGCAGGTAGAATGCCCATTAAAACCTATGCCAGTGCTAGTTCACCAGTCACAGGTACGATTAGTTAGTCAGTGGTCAATAGTCAGTAGTCAGTAGTCAGTAGTCCATAGTGATTGCTTTGGACTGTTGACCAATGAGTAACAACAACTGACAACTGACAACTAACCAAATGTAACGATTTATCTCTGATTGTGTAAGTAAAAGATATAGGTCTTTATAAGATTAAATAAAATAATCAGAGCTAAGGAAATAATTCATGCCCTATACAAACGAAGAAGGCGGACTTCTAAATAACTTTGCCAGGGAGCCAAAAGTTTATCAAGCTGAACCTCCCACAGCAGGGCAAAAGCGTAATTACGTTATTTTAGGAGTCGCCGCCACAATTTTGGTTGGCGGTTTGATTTTCGTCGCCTTCTCTGTTTCCAGCCTCAGTTGAGCATAAAACATTTAACAAATTTATTTATTATTACTTCAGGTTCTAAATTTTTTGAGAACCTGTTTTTATTTTGTATGGTCAAAATACTTCTATGTAATTGTACGCAAATTTTAATAAGTATAACAATCCTGAATTTATCCTGAGCAGTGTATCAACCTCCTGATTATAGTTAGGACTTACGCAGTCAGATTATTGACTGTTAGTAGAAACAGAGAAAGATGAATCAATAGGATAAAGATTTCCCTAATCCCCAATCCCCAATCCCCAATAGCACTTGGCTCTTAAGCCACCATGAGCGTGAATGATACTGGACACTCCGATAATTCTGCTTGGAATAGGCAAGTCTATCACCGTCTCAAACTTGCCCTTAGTCTTGGTTTGCGACGACAACTTTTCTTAGCAGTATGTGACGATTTACACCTAAGAAATCAAGTAGCTGCGCGGTTACATTCTACTTTGGCCTATCCTGTCGGCCAGGTACTATATCAGCCATCAGATGGACAGGAAGCGAGTACATCGGCTTATCCGAGACTAGTTACTTTGCGGTTGAATTTAAATGAACCCAATCCTATTGCTCAAATTAATCAGTGGTTGGCTAATTATCCGCCGCCAATTGTAGGTGCATCAAAAGATAACCCTGGAAAACCTTTACCTATACCCACATTTCAGCTTGTGGGTGTGGAACAACTCACCAAACAAACAGTAGCCAGTCAGCGTTTATTTCTACATTATCTGCGCTTGAGTGAACAGTTTTTTGCTGCTCAAGAATCCAGCCGATTTCTGGAATCTAGTGTATTGTTATGGGTGTCGCGTCCTTGGTTATCAGCTATTCAGCAATCAGCGCCGCAGTTTTGGCGTTGGCGGACTGGTGTATTTGTATTTGCCGGCGAACCTACTCCAACAACTCAAAATTCAGGTCATCCAGAACGTTTTTCCAATTCTAGAAGCGTGAAATTAGGTAATCTTGAACAGTCTGTACTAGACGAATTAAGTATGGAAGGTGAGGTGAGAAGCCCATCTACCACAGAGTTTAACTTTGGGGATGAAGTAGACTTACCTTCAGAACTACCGGGGAATCATCCACAACCAAAAGAAGAAACCCCTCCGTTAATTTCGGAATTACCCCCAACTCAGCAAAAGCCGCAGGAACTTACAGTTAGGTCTAATGCTGCTAATAGTTCATCGCTTTCGTCTTTGTCTCATGTCAGCCAAGAATTAACGGAGTTAGTGCTGGCAACAATTAATACAAAAATATCATCAGAAGCAGAGGATGACTGGCAACCACAGGAACTGCTGTTGGAGATTGAGGAATTACACTCACAATCAGTTAGTGGGGAGATACTGGCGGCGGCTTATCATCAGCTAGGAAATTTGTATCGTCTGCGAATTGAGCGGGGACAGTCAACTTTAGAAGACTTGATGGTAGCAATTATTGCTTATCAAGAGTCTATTAGCTATGACGAAAATTCCCCACAACTGCCCGATATCTTAAATGACTTGGGTACTCTCTATTGGATGCTTTATCGCACACCACCCAATTTAGAGGAGGGGCAAACTTATATTGAGCAGGGAATCGAATTTTATGAGTTAGCGTTAAAAATAATTTCTCCAGAAACACACCCTGATACTTATGCACGAGTGCATAATAATTTGGGGACAGCCTATGGAGATTTGGCGCGGTTTGCTAATCCGGCGGAGAATTGGCAACAGGCGGTTGTATCTTACGACGAAGCTTTACGCCACCGGACTGTGGAATTAGATCCTTTAAAGTATGCTGCTTGTCAGAATAATTTAGGTACGGCTTATTGGCATTTAGCTCAGTATAATCAGCCGGTGGTGCATTTGAAAAAAGCGATCGCCTCTTACAAACAATCACTAGCTCACTACAACCCCCAAGACGAACCCCTCAAATATGGGATGATTCAAAATAATGTCGGTACTGCCTACTGGAATTTGGCGCAGTACGAACAACCAGGGGAAAATCTCCAGTTAGCCATTGATGTCTACAGAGAAGCTTTAAAATATCGCACGGCGGCAATGGTTCCTAATGCTTGTGCCGCAACTCACAATAATTTAGGTACGGCTTATTGGCATTTGGCCAATTTACCGCAAACTACTAAAGATATTAGGCAGAAGTTATTGACTTTATGTATTAATGCTTATGAAGAGGCGATCGCTCTCGCCCATTCCTTGAGTAGTGTATCTTTAAGCTTTGATTTATTTGCTACCCACAATAACTTGGGACTCGCCCATTATCAGTTAGTCACTGATAATTATTTTAGTGGAGATAAAGGCAGGCGATCGCATCATCTGGAAGCAGCTTTAGATAATCATTTACAAGCTTTAAATGGTTTAAGTAAGCAACCAGAGGCTTATCAAGCAACTTTTGCTTATGTAGTCAAAACCATTCGGGCTTTTCACAATGAATTAGGTTTTCAAGGGCAAAATTTGGCTTTGTCTAAAGTTCCTGGTCATCTGTTACCGGAAATTTTACCCAAGTTATAGTTTTGAACGAAATTGCCAATAATTTCTGTATTATACATAATTTAATGTGAAATTTTATGTATAAAATGCTTAACAAATTATGCGTAAAATTATTTAATTTTTGATTGCACTACCCCAAAAGGTGAAATTAAATAGCAACAGTACTTTTTCATCACATTGTTAAATACAGCAGAAATATTATCTTCAGAGAATCTTAGTAAATATGTAATTGCTTTTGTTACAAAGATTATATTTGTCATAAATGCGTGATTGCCGAAAACAGAAAGCATTTACAGCAAATGAGAAAGCAATATCTCTAATTGCTTGCGGAAAACACCAAAATGAATACGCGATTTACCAAAATGAGAAAGCATTTACAGCAAATAAGAAAACAATATGCTTAATTGCTTGCGGAAAACACCGAAAACAGAAAGCATTTAAGCCAAATAAGAAAGCGATATGCTTGATTGCTTTCTCAAATCAAAATTAAAGTGACCAGCCTGTAAGTTAAAGCCTTTGCTTAACCTGCGGGTGTTCAGATACCCAACTTTTTAAAAAAGTCTGGTATCTATGACTAACAAGGTGTTTGCTGGACTATTAGTAGGGTGCGTCAGTGCAATATAACCTAGCTATACTCATGAATCATTCATACTGACGCACCCTACTAAACCATTAATTCAGTATTTACACTGAATACTTGCTTCTTAATAAATTCTTCATTGACAGCCTCTTATTGATCATGATAATCATTATCAGCAGTAAGTACACTGTCAGAAATAAGCAATATGGCTTTATACAGCATTCAACTGGGGCAAGCATCTACTTCAGTCTTAGCAAGCTTTTTACTTGCTGCACCGCTAGCGCTATCCAGCAATATTGCACCAGCACAAGCTCATGGTAATCACACCCATGCTGATGAAACTGAGTTTTATATTGGGTTAGATGGTTTAAGAGTTCTGGCTAGTGGCACATATGCGGGATTAGACAACCCTAATTACAATCGCTTAACATTTTTATACGCACATCGGGAAGAAGATTTTACTACCAATCACTTTCACGGTATTGGAGCTTATAGCTATTTAGGGCCTGTAGGTAGTCCAAGTATTAACCCAACAAATACAAATAACAGAATCCCTGAAACCAATACAGGACAACTACCTCTGCAATTATTACCTGGTAAAGGAGCGTTTGCTGGTCGTTTGGTGAGTACTGCGACAGGAGCAGAATATAGCAATATCAAAATTGAAGCTGTAGAAACTTTAGCCTCAGCTACAGATGCAGATGACCAGTATTTATTTAATAGTTCTGGCGGTCGTTGGCAATCATCTTTAGGAGGTGCAACGATTGGTCTACAGTTGCTTTCAATTAGTAGTGGATTAAATGTTGCTGACGAAACAGGTGTAAACCTTTTCAATTCCGTCGGTGATATTTATACCATCGGTACTGGTGATAATTTCACATTCAGACCAAAGTTCTGGACTGATGCAGCAGCAGCACTAGGGAAATACTCGGCAACATTCAAACTTGTGGATGTCAGTACAAATGGTAGTACTTCTTTGCTGGAGTCTGGTACATTTAGTTTTGATTTCAGCGTTGAACAAGTACCCGAACCTTCAACAACTATGAGCTTAGGTGTATTGGGACTATTGGCGCTTTCTTGGTCTCGATTGAAGAAGCGGACAGTCAAAAGCTTGAACTAATAGTAGGGGTGTAGGGACTAGGGACTGGGGACTGGAGACTGGGTTAAAAGTCTTGTTTTGTCTAGGTTGTATCATCTATTGATGTCCTAACACTACTGGCGACAGCCATAATTGATCAATCGAATGTAATTATTTCCTGTCCACCCCTAAACCCCTAAACCCCTACACCCTTACACCCTTACACCCCTAAACCCCTACACCCCTAAAATAAAAAACCCTCAATGGCGGCGAAAATAGCTGCTGGGTATTCCTCATGCAGTCCTAAGGAACCGGGAACCACTGCGCTTTGCATACCGGGGATTGCAGCTACAGCGTCCATTTCTTCTCGTGATTTGGGTGGACTTGATGCACCGATAACTACCATCAGGGGTACAGATAGGGACTGCACTAGTCCGAGGAAATCAGATTGATTGTGTACAGCGTCAATATTGCCTGTGACAAAAGCCGCAGAAGCAAATCTGGCTCCTGGTTTTTGAGTTGTTTGCCACTTTTTATCGATAAAAGCGGGTGTGAGTCTATCCGCGTCTGTGAAAACATGACGGCGGTACATGAAATTTAAGAATGAGGGTGTAGTGTTGAGCTTGTAGAGGATTTGTCCAACAATGGGCGATCGCACTAATCCTCTCACTATACCAGCTACTTGTGGACTTGCCCCCATCGTTGGCAAGGGGCCGCGCCATGTGGGTGCTACTAAAACAATCTTGGAGAAAGCATCTGGCTGTTTTTGTGCTAGCAACAACACATAACTAGCCGCATGACCAGCCGCTAACACAGTAATTGGGGTAGAAAAAACAGCCTGAACAAAATCTTCTAAAAATCGCTGATAAATTTCTGGTCTGTAATCTAAACTGGGGCGAGAAGATTCGCCAAATCCTGGCCAGTCTACTGCGACTACTTGGAAACGGGGAGCTAGTAACCTAGCCATTTCACCCATTTCCAAACGGGTAGATACACTGCTAAAAGCTGGTAATAGTAAAAGTGGTGAACCTTGACCAAGGGTTTCATACACCACCCGTAATGGTTGACCTTCCCACTGCCAGAGAAATTCATGAACTACTCCACCAAACCCAGTAGGATCAGAGGTGGATAACACATTGGTAGACATAATTTTTCCATCATCAGCCCTATGGTTCTAACTTACATTCCAGCGCCTTTTTTTGCATGGTTTTAAATATGTTGTAAAATCCGTTGGCGCGGGAAGGTGTCAAGCTGACGTTTAAACCAGTGGCTTGGATGAAATCTGGAGTTAGTTGGACAATTTCTGTGGGAGTCAGTCCATTTAGCCCTTCAATGAGAAACGCAAGTAATCCTTTAGTTAATTGAGAGTCAGAGTCTCCCTCATACGCAACATGACCATCATTTAAGTGTGCGGTCACGTAAACTTGTGAAACACAACCAGGAACTTTATTTTCCGGGACTTTACCAGTTTCTGGGAACTCTGGCAGCTTTTGAGCATACCAAATCAATTGTTCATAACGGCGCTTCGGGTCGGTAGCACGTTGAAAGCGTTGGACAAGTTTAGCAAGTGCAGGTGGTAAAGAATCTAAACTAGAGGACATAAAAGCATCTGCAAATAATCGGTCTCACCTTGAGTTTAGATTATCTGATTGGTCAATGGTCAGTTGTCAGTTGTCAGAGACGCGATTAATCGCGTCTGTACAATTGTCAGTTGTGAAGCAGTGCGTTGGGGAGACAGCGCTGTGGGCGGCTTTGCCGACTTGAAGCGACTGTCGTCGGGTTCCCCGACTTAAAGCAACTGCCGAACCGTAAGGGTCAGTTGTCATTAGTTTTTCCCTGTCTCCTTTCATGTAGTCCTAGTTTTCGTCAAATCAATGCTAATTTTGCCGCCAAAATCGGGAATGGGTGCGGCGGGTTTGGTGAGTTTAACTTGGACTTGTGCGACTTGATGGCATTGCTGGATGATAGAATCAGCGATCGCACCAGCTAAACGCTCTATCAAAGCAAACTTAGAGGTTTTCACCAAGTCTTTGATTAAGCTAATGACGCTGCGATAATCAAGAGTATCGGCTATCTCATCACTCTTAGCAGCTGCGGATAAATCTAACCATAACTTGACATCCACCTCAAACCACTGTCCTAACACCTGTTCCTCTGGCAAGTAGCCGGTGTAGCCATAGCAGCGAATCTCCGTTAAGTGAATGCAGTCCATCTAAATCCCCACCTTTGCATAGAATTTTCCCCAGAAGGATTTTATAGCAAAGTGCTGAGTTTTCTTCTATCCTATTTCCGATGTTGCCTTGATTAGCTTCCTAATTAGCTGGCAATGCTGCCTTCTCCTCACCAGACTCCGCCATCTTTTTCGGTGCTTCGTCTTCAAACAAAATTAAGTCAAACCAAAAAGTAGTACCTACCCCTACTTCACTGACTAGGTTTACTTTACTGCGGTGTCGTTCCACAATATTTCGCACAATCGACAACCCTAAACCTGTACCTTCTAAAGTGTGAACTCTGTTTTCTACCCGGAAGAAACGGTCAAAAATCGCTTGTTGGTCTTCTGGGGCAATACCGATACCGGTATCAGAAACTTCTATCCGCACTTGGGTAGGCTGATTGGGGGAATTGGGTTTAGTGTGTAATACGTAGGTACGGATGGCGATTTTACCACCGGAGGGAGTGAATTTGAGGGCATTGCCGACCAAATTAGCTAAGACTTGTAATAGTAAATCGTAATTCCCTAAGACTAGTGGCAAGCCAGGGGCAACATCCTGGATGAGTTCGATACCTTTATCTTTAGCGTTGAGTTGATAGGTACGTAGTGTTTGTTCAATGGCCTGGGCTAAATCCACACCATCGAAACTGTAGCTACGACCAGATTCCAACTTAGATAAATCTAAAACATCATTAACAAGACGAGTCAGGCGATCAGTTTCATGATTAACTGTTTGCAGAAACTCCTGGCGTTCTTCTATGCTCAAGTCTTCGCCGTAGTCGTGGAGGGTTTCAATAAAAGATTTGATATTAAATAAAGGCGTTCGCAGTTCGTGGGAAACGTTGCTGATAAATTGGCTTTTGGCTTCGTTTAGTTCCACCTCACGGGTAATATCCTGCACCGTAATGGCAATACCTTTGATACTTTCCCGTTGCAGATTGAGGACTGTAGTCAAAAGAATGCGAATTGTGCGGTTACTGGGTTGGTTGAGAGTCAGGCGAAATTCAGCACTATCACATTCACCGGCTGCCATTTCGTATAGTGGTCTGGTGATTTCCATTTGTACCGTTGGGGGTAAGTGATGCAATACATTACTACCCACCACATCATCAGCGCCTTCCCAGCCGAAAATGTGTCTGGCTGTGGGGTTGACTAAAATCACCTGCATATTGTTGTCAATCAACACAGCACCGTCGGCAATTGTGGAAACTAAGGTTTCTAGCTTGGCTTTCTCGGCTGTTAGTTCCTCAATATTCTGCTCTTCATAGCGCTCTAGGCGCTCTGCCATTTCATTAAAATTGAGAATTAACTCTCCTAGTTCGCCTCCCAAGGGCAAATCAATACGCTGCTTAAAATTACCAGCCGCGATTTGTTTTACCCCTACCAATAATTCTTTAATCGGCTTGGTGATAGTCAAGGCATTAACCACCCCTGCCAAAATCACCATGACCCAAATCGTAATAAAAACCGCAATGGTGACATCGCGGGTAAAATTGGTGGAGATAACGGCTGTTTGGTTGGGGTTGATGCCAATAGCCAACACACCCAAGTATTTTTTATCGGCAATTAGGGGAATGAACACATCAGTCACAGTTCCATCTGGACTCATGTGTTGCCGTACCATTGGCTTTTCGCCCTCACCAGGGTACTCTTCTGGTAATTGTATGCGGCGCTCAATTGAGAGGGAGTTTTCTACCTCTGGTTCCCAAAAGGGAATGCCAAAAAAGATTTTCCCCGTTTCATCAGCGTAGAGCATATAACGCACACTAGAAGTGCTGCTGTAGAAGCGTTGGGAAAATTGGGCAACTTCAGTTAGATTATGGTCTGCAACCAGGGGTGCAACATTAGCAGCCAGAAGTAGACCCAAATCCCGCCCAAAACGGGTGTCATTCACTTGGGCATCTTGCTGAATTGTGTTTACCGCCCAAAAGGTGAGACCGCTCATCACCAGGGAAACCACCAAAGTGGCTGCGGCTAACAGTTTAGTCTGGAGTGTGAACTCTGACCACCAATTGGCGATCGCTTCTCGAATTGTTTTTAACAGCGCCAGCATCTCTAATAAAGTTGTTAGTAGCTTTGGTTATGAACCCCAACAACTTAAAAATTAACAGTTATTTTGGACATTAGTCATTAGTCAGTTGTCAGTTGTTAGTTGTTAGTTGTTATTACTCAACAGTTAACAATGGACTTTGGACTATCAACTATTGACTCTATAACCAATATCTCTCCGGTAATATATGCCCGAAAAGTCTATGGCTTTAATTCCAGTGTACGCTTGCGCGAGGGCTTGTTGGAAATTTTCTCCGATTCCTGTAACATTTAGGACTCTACCGCCATCTGTAACTATCTGTTGTTGCGCGTTCAACTTTGTACCTGCATGAAATACAGTTGCGCCTGTGGCTTCTGCTTGGGGAATGCCTGTAATGACTTGGCCTTTTTCATAATCCCCAGGATAGCCGCCGGAAGCTGCTACGACGGTGGCGGATGCTCCCCCCTGCCAAGCAATGGGTGGTAGTTCCCCTAAACGCTGCTGTACACAAGCTAGAATCAGTTCTTCTAGGGGAGTGGCTAATAAGGGGAGGATAACTTGTGTTTCTGGGTCGCCAAAGCGGCAGTTAAATTCTAAAACCTTAAAATCGCCATTAGGTGTAATCATCAACCCGGCGTAGAGTACACCACGATAATCAATGCCTTTAGATTGTAAGGTGGCGATCGCTCTTTCTAAAACTTCTGTTTGCACCCGTGCCATTAACTCTGGTGTGGCGATTGGTGCTGGTGCATAAGCTCCCATCCCGCCTGTATTTTCGCCTGTATCGCCTTCGCCAATTCGCTTATGGTCTTGGGCGGGTAACAAGGGACGAATTGTCAGCCCATCCGTCAAAGCCAACACAGAAACTTCTTGCCCAGTCAAACATTCTTCAATGACAACAAACTCACCCGCACTACCAAACTGCCCTTGAAATATGGCATCAATGGCGCTCTGTGCCTGCTCAATTGTCGTTGCCACGGTGACACCCTTACCGGCAGCTAAACCATCCGCCTTGACGACGATAGGCGCTCCCTGTGCCTGAATATATGACTTGGCTGCTGCCGCCTCTGTAAATACCGCAGCCTTAGCAGTAGGAATCCCCGCTTCCTGCATCAGCGCTTTTGCCCAAGCCTTACTCGCTTCAATTTGCGCTCCGGCTCGGCTTGGCCCAAATACCATCAACCCTTTTTCTTGTAGATAGTCAGTAATTCCTTTTGCCAATGGTACTTCCGGCCCGACTACCACCAAAGAAAAACCCTGATTCAAGGCATATTGGCTAATTCCCTCAAAATCATCCACGGCTAAAGCTACATTTTGGCAACGTGCCAAAGTTGCCGTACCCCCATTTCCTGGTACACAGGCGACTTGCTCAATTTGTGGCGATTGCAACAGTTTCCACGCTAGAGCGTGTTCACGTCCCCCGTTACCGACAACTAAAACTTTCACTGATTCCCTCTTGCGTCTCTGGCGAAGCGAGAGTAACTGATGACTCTCGCGGATCAATTTTTCACCAATTCTGACCCTGATGCAAGTCCTATGGTGGGGAATTGTAGGGGTGTAGGGGTTTAGGAGTATAGGGGTGTCAGGGTTAATGAAATGATGATTTTCTCGTTAGCCTGAGAGTAATGACTCACTACTTATTAAAAAACCTACACTTGTGAGCCAATCCCCAATCCCCAATCCCCAGTCCCCAATCCCCAGTCCCCAGTCCCATAATCAATTGTCAAATTTAGAATAATTGTTTTAAAAATAACTAGGAAATAATGACGTAACATCATTGTCACTATTAACCTGTGAATATATAAGATTCGTACTTGATTTTTGAAATATAGGTATGGTGGTCAATGTCCACCAAAATAATGATACGGTGGGCATTGCCCACCCTACAAATACTTAGATTTGTTCAATAATCAAATCGGATTCCTATAGAAACTAAGAAAATAAGAATAAAGTAGGTAACATGGCAAAAATTATAGTTACTGGAGCAGCAGGATTTATTGGTTCGCACCTGGTAGAAACCCTCCTAAAACAAGGTGAAGAAGTAATCGGGATTGATGAAGTGAATGATTACTACGATCCCTTGTTAAAACGTAAAAATATCGCCTATTTACAATCGTCGCCTAACTTCACTTTCATTGAAGGAGATATTCAGTTTCTAGATTGGCCGTCTCTCCTCCAAGATGTGACTGTGGTCTACCATCAGGCGGCGCAGGCGGGAGTTAGGGCAAGTTGGGGTAAAGGTTTCCGTGCTTATACTGAGCGCAATATTAATGCAACACAAGTTTTGTTGGAAGCAGCTAAGGATGCTCAACAATTAACTAGGTTTGTGTTTGCATCTACTTCTAGTGTGTATGGGGATGCGGAAACCTTACCTACTCACGAAGGAATTCCTCCTCAACCGGTTTCTCCTTATGGAATTACTAAGTTAGCCGCCGAGCGTTTGTGTGGACTGTATCACAAAAATTTCGGTGTGCCGTTTGTGGCTTTACGTTATTTCACTGTATATGGCCCTAGACAGCGCCCTGATATGGCTTTCCATAAGTTTTTTAAATCGGTTTTACAGGATGAAGCGATTCCTGTTTACGGAGATGGACAGCAAACTCGTGACTTTACATTTGTGAGCGATGCTGTAGCGGCCAATTTAGCGGCTGCTAGTGTACCAACTGCTGTAGGAGAAATTTTTAATATTGGTGGTGGTAGTAGAGTGGTTTTGGCTGAGGTCTTAGACACAATGGAACAAATTGTTGGTCAGCCAATTAAGAGAAATCACATAGAAAAGGCAATGGGTGATGCACGTCACACGGCTGCTGATGTATCTAAGGCACGGAAAATTTTAGGATATGAACCACAGGTTTCTTTGAGGGAGGGTTTGAGCCTAGAATGGCAGTGGGTGAAGGCTTTGTACGCCTAGAGCCAGTGAAAGCGATCGCTTGGATTAAACTAAGAGGGTTTAGCTAAAGCGATCGCACTAATTCCACTCAACAGCAAACCTATGCCTATCCATTGGGAAACTAAAACTTTTTCTCGCAAAACTACAGCCCCGGCTATTGTAGTCAGAACAATAGTTAATCCGATGACTAATGGGTAGGCTATGGATAAGTTTAGTTTCCCTAAAACCAATACATAAAAAATTGTGCTTAAGCCGTAGCAACAAATCCCACCTATTAAATATAAATTTAACGGGTTCTGTCCTGCGCCTAATTTCAATAGGGTTTGTGCTAGTGTATTTAAACCTACTGTAGTGAGAATTAATAAAGCGAAGATAATTGGATTATTCATAAATACTAATTTAGGAAATTTATTATATAGTTTGATTTAAATAGGGTAAATTACTTTCATTTCTACTCAGCTATTTACAAAAAGATTTTATACCCAAACGCTCCTTCAAATTCCCATAATTCTTTCCCCTTTGGATAAGGTATTTGTACCCATTTACCTGCTAATTTTTCCCACCAGCGCGGTGGATGGGGTAAACTAGCAACTTGAATACAAGGGCATCCAGAAAGCTTTGCTCCCATAATATCTGTATGTAAACTATCCCCAATTACTAGGACATTTTTTGATGGCAAGCGCATCTGAGTTATGGCCTTGCGAAATGCTGAGGGAAAAGGTTTATTGGCTGGACTGATGGCGTTAATATCAAGGCGATGTGACCAATATTTAACGCGGTAGCGACGTTTCCCATTTGAGAGAATAAAAAGCTTTAAGCCTGCTAACTTAGCTTCGGCTATCCAATCTTCTGCCCAAGGAGAAAGGTAGCGATCGTCTTCTGAAATGATGGTGTTGTCTAGGTCAAGAATAACGCCTCGAATCCCCACATTTTTGAGCCAGTCAATTTTAATTTCAGCTAAAGTCAGGATTTGTTTTGGTAATTTATCAGGCTGTTCTATGGAGGTTGAGTAATGCAGTTTACTCAACCAAGTTTTTATATGCGTCACGTCGCTTTGCTCCGAATTCAAATAACACCCATCTCATGGTCAATTATTGAATAATTCCCTGATTTTTTAACCATAGAATTACAAAACAAGTGCAGATCCAACCAATTACCGTGAAAAGAATTCCTTTGTCTTTTAACAAGACTTCTTCCGGTCTTTCACTGCGTCCACCTTTTTCTAGATGATCTTCGCCTTCATGGGCAATTTCTTGGGGGTCGCTGAGAAGTTGATAGCGGAAAATACCATACAGTACGAATGGTAAGGTTATTAGCATCCAAGGAGTTGATGCGCCACGTAAAGCTGGCCCTGAACTCCAAAGAGCATAAGCGAGGACTGTACCTGTAGTCACTACGCTTTCCATCCGTCCTAAGAGGGGTAAGGAGTAGCGTTTGAGTACAGCACGGAGTTTTGTACCTTGAATTTCTGCCAAACGCAATTCGGCTTTACGTTTTTCAATGCCCAAAAATAACGCCAACATTGCTGTACAAAGTAAAAACCAAGCTGATAAAACAATGTCTGTTGCAGCCGCACCACCAAAAGCCCGCAAGACAAATCCGGTGGCGATCGCAATTACATCTAAAATCACTAGGCGTTTGAGTTTTAGGTTATAAGCAACTTGTAAAACTGCATACCCTGTGATTGCTGCACCTAACTGTGGCGATCGCCACCAGCTGATACTCAAAGCTCCACCCAGCAACAACAATGCCATCCCGACTGCTACTGGAATACTCACCAACCCAGCCGCAATTGGCCGCTTACACTTGACAGGATGTTGACGATCTGAGGCGACATCGGCAATATCGTTAATGAGATAAAAGCCACTGGACGCAGAACAAAATAGTATAAATGCAAACAATCCGCCTAGCAAGGACTGTAGATTGATACTGAAGGCAAACAACGGCGCAGCAAATACCACTAGATTTTTTGTCCATTGTTTGGGACGCATAGCTGCTAAATGAGATGCCAGATTGTGAAAAATACTCATCCATAAGGAGCCTGCGGGCAAAGAATTGCGTCCGGTGTCCATAAGTTTATGATTTTTTTACTAAAAATATTTGGCTAAATTAAGTACGTAAGTTTTTTTACCACCCGAATAGTACTATTTTTGAACAATTTTTACTTAAAAAATCATTTAATTTACTCAATCTTTAATAGTTTCTACTGAAGATTAAATAAAAGCAATATATCCAACTAAGTAAATACGTATAACAATATACTTATTTTTGGGTTCATGTTGAAGTTTGCATCGCATCACTCAGTAGATACTTGCCCCTGGAATTGACATATAGAAAATCGGGTGCGGTTTCTCTTGGAAGTGACGGAGGCTGTCTCTAGTGTTTGGGGGGCAAATCGGGTAGGTATTAAGCTTTCACCAAGCAACACCTTGAACGATATCCATAATACTGATCCCAAAGCCCTATTTAGCTATGCGATCGCTGCACTTAACTCTTTTTGTTTGGGATATCTTCACTGGATGGAAGCATCAGACGCAGATATCCGATATGCTGGGAAAGGGATTCCCGTTGCTGATTTTCGTCCTTTTTATTCAGTAACCCTGATTGCTAACGGTGGATACGGCAGAGAAAAAGGAGATGAGAGCGATCGCCCTCATCTCAAAGAACTAATCATGGTAAGTAGTGTGAGAAGAGACGGGATTAATCGCGTCTGTACAAAAATTAATCTTTGGCTGGCAAGTTGTGAATTGTGAATTGATCACTCCCATTCGTCAAATTGATTGGTGGTGTTGCGAAGTATGGAATTTAGTTGAGCGCGGCGGGTTTCAAAGTTGGCGGCGATGGAAATTAGGGCAATACCAACAAGTAAGCCGACAACCCATTTTAAGAAGGGGTAACGTAAGCTCAAAATTACTAGCTGGTAAATACTGGTGATGAGAAACGTGGCTGTACCAACATAGAGAAAGGCTCTGATTCTTAAAGCTAATCCAGTAAAAATGGCAATTAAGGCGAAACTCCCAGGGATGAGGGGTGCATTTTGGTGAAATAGGATTGCCCATCCACATATTACGCCACTACCTAATATTCGGAGGCTGTGACGAGTTAGTTTAGATTCTGGCTGGATCAGTTCTGGATCAACTTGGGCAATATACAGCAGTGATAAACCAATAACTGTGACGTACCATAAGTTATCGGTGAGGCGTAACTGATGCAACCAGGAAAATAGCGCCCAATCTATCAATGCCACACTTATATAAGTAAAACGGATGTTTTCGCCTACCTTGGCTAAAAAGATGTAAAAACCTGCGGCTATGAGTAGAGTGAGTGGGTGAACGTAGAGTCTAGTTTCTCCTAAAATTACCAGTGGCACAATATAGGCAGCTTGTCGCCAAGGTTTTTGTGACCATCCCCAACTTTGCCACGGTAAGATATATAAGAAATAAGCAAATACGCAGGCGATCGCACCATTCCAAGGCACTAAAACCCCTGTGATTATTTGTCCTACGGCAGTTTCCCGCCAATACACTCTCATCCCAGCTACTAATACAAAGCCAAGGTATACCCATAAGTCTGCGGTGGTGATGCGATCGAAAACACGAGAAACGGGTTCATCTGGTTTTGTTCTACCTTGTAGGATGGCGTAGGTAATTAAAAATACTCCTGTTCCCAATCCCACAAGGCGATTAACTTGGATGGGTAGAGTAATTGCTGTCATGAGTAAAGCACTACTCCAAGCCCAGTGCAGATGAGCAATTAGTTTCAGTTCTTGGGTGCTGAGAAGTAGGTAATTTCTTAGCCAAGGGTTGAGGATGCGGTAGGCAGACATAATAGTTGTACCCAAAGCAGCCATCGCAATTAAGCCGTCACCTAAACCACCGCCGGAGGCTTGTGACATTTGATAGAACAACATCTCATAAGCTGAGACAGATACACCGATAATCCCTAAGTAACGTAGGGGTTTGAACTCTTGGCTACGTCGCCCTACACCAATGAAAATTAAGGCTACACCCAAGGAACATAACCCAGACCAATCGGTAAAGGTGTTAAACCGCAGCAGTACACTAAATAAACCATAAAATACAGGCAAGATGTGGAAACTATTGGGTAGTTGGGTTAATTGGTAACGTCTTCGCCACCACTCGCCTAACAATTGGGTGAATAAACCCAAGGCGATATTGGCAATGGCTACCCGAATAATTGAACGTTCTCCAAATCCCAAAACCTCAGCAATCAATAACTCTACACACCAACCAATTCCATAAAATGCCCAGTCTGTGGGTTGTCGCCAATAACGATAAGTAATTGCCCCTAAGGTGATTGCTGTAGCAATTAAGTATAAAATCCCAGGAGCTTCAAATCCTTGATAAACAACTAGGGAATGACGGGTGAGATTTAATAGTTCTAATCCACATAAGGCGATCGCCCATTTATCTGCTGCATCTGCATAGATACTGGCTAATTCTTGGTTACGGCGTAGTAATACTGTGCGTCCTAACCATAAACTTAAGGTAGCGATCGCACCCGCGACACACCATCCTGCAAATGTGAAGCGCGGTAAAACTTCCCATAGCAATGCCCCAATGAAGCTTAAACCAAAACCAATGGTAACGCCTGCAACTTGTGGACTGGGTAGGTAGCGGCTATTGGCATACATCACCCCTGTACTCACCGCCAAACTAATCAATCTGGTTCCAGGTAAGGGTAAGGTTAATAGCTGTGCCATCCCTACCGTGAGGATGCTTAAAAGACTGTTGGTGGTACGATGATGGTCTGTTGTGCGACTGGCTAAAGCTGTCAGGGCTATGGGTGTAACTAACCAAATCACATTCCAATGGCCTTGGCTGTCAACTCCACCCGTCCAGATAGACTGTGTATTGTTCCACAATAACCAAAAACTAACAACAGCTAGTCCTAAACCGATATACCAGCCACTACGTTGCCATACTCCGTTACCCAAACTATATACCCACTCTGCCAACATCAGCACGAGGAAGATGCTAGCCCAAATATGTAAATCTAGGGCGGGTAAGAGTTTATCGATGATTGAACAGAGTGTTAATAATCCACCAACATGAGTCAGGTATACCAAAGGCACAGGTACAGGAGAACGGCGTTTGCTGATGACTGCTAAGGTGGTGGTGGATAACAAAAAGTTGAGCGATCGCAAGGTAGGATTAACGGTGGCGATCGTTGTTAAGCAAGTACCCAGTAGCAGTGTTAAAAATTCGCCAAACTGGGCAACTTCACGCTTGCGGTAATGATGCAGGGTTTCTGTCAGCACCACCATGAAAACTATATAAGGAAATAAAGCAATACTGATTAACGCCCAAGGTTCATTTTGTGCTTGAGTAAGTTGGGTGCCAACGGCGATCGCTAATTGCTGGAATCCAGAGGGAACTAATCGCCAACCTAACCAAATCGCCTGCAAACCGACGACAAATATCAAGGCCAAATCACCTTGCCAGCTGTATTTATATAGGCGCACTCCTCCCACCCACAAAATCAAGCCACTAACAGCGATCGCTTGTGCTGGCTGTTCTACTACCGCTACTAACCAACCAATCAAGAGAAGAATACCGCCGAGTTTTTCCCAAGGAAGTGGAGATACGGGGGATGTTTGTTTTTGTCTTCCTTGCTGTGCTAGCCAAGTTGTTAACCAACCACAAATACCAATGGCTAAACCTAATTGGGTAATCTCCACCCCAGCAACGAAAATTGCCCGTGATAGCAGAAGTAATAAAGCATAAACAATAACGGCAGCATATATATTGATGATTGGTTTGTGGGATGGTTCACCTTCATCTGTTGAGGGTATGGGTTGGCGGCGACTGTGATAAATTGTGATGATGGTTGTAGTGATCATTGCCACATAAACTGCAATTATGGGAAATCCTGGTAATTTCCATCCCCAATGCAGATAACTCAACCCTAAAACATTGACTAACGGTAACTTTCCTCTGGGGAAATTGGTGATAACTGTGCGATTTCTCCACAGCAATACTGTTACTACCGTTAATATTGGGGCGGCGATCGCTACTGTTACCCAATCTAAAGGATTACGCCACAACCGGAAACTGTCCATTGCCCAAAAGTTAACTGGTACTAATAACAGGGTGACAATCAATAATGTCTGCGCTGTTAATCTCAGGTTATTTTGTCTACCAGCCCAAAAGCTAAAGCCCCAAAAACTCAACGTATAAGCCAATAAAACCCCGTACTGTCCAGAAGCCGGGAATCTCTCCCATTGGCTGGCCGCCAGTACCCCTGATGAAATTACAACTAAGAATACACCTAGAAATAATAACCAACGAACACTTAGTTCCTCTCCTAGCGACTGCAACATTCTGGTAGCGATGTTGGGTTGTGTCGCTTCTTTTGGTTGTTTTCTGGGTTTTTCTGGTAACTGAGCAACTAAAGGCTTTTCTGGTGTTCTAATAGTTGCAACTACCCTTTCTGGTTCCCGGACAGTCTGGGATTGTAACTCTATCCGACAAACAAGGTAATCTCGACATATTTGCTTAACTTGAGTGTCTGATATTAGACCCAAACGCAACCATATATCCAACCCTTCCAGTAGTTCAGGGTGGGAAGACGGGAGCCTAAGTTCAATTCTCAACGGGTGATCAGAGGGCGATGACATAAATCGCAGACGTATCAGTATATACGTAACATCATCATTGGCTTAGTCTATATTTATGCGATCGCTGTGCCACTTGTCTGGCTGACTAATTAATTTTTTACAAATGGGAATGATCCTGAGGCATGGCGCACTGATCAATCTCTTCTAGTTTTTTGTGTCCCCTGCTATAAATTCATAACTTTTTTAAACGTCGAGTAAGCTGTCCTGACTTTAACTTGCACATCTTTTAGTGTTAGCTGTTGACAGTTAACAGCAGTTAACCAACTTACAAGTGACTATGTAATTTCCAAGCTTAATAGCTTATTGCTGAAGTTAATTCACTACCATTAATGAAATTTTCTGCTTGGTCATCTAAAACATAATAATAACTTATGAATTTTATAAAAATTTTCATGTCAATTGTTGTTGACCAATTCGTAACAAATCCGTTACAATATTTTATATGGGACAACAAAATATTTTTTTATATTCAAGTTAACAAAATTAAAACTCAATATTTATACATTTAATTGACATTTGGACTTCTCCTAATCACCTCGGTTACGTAGCCGGGGTTTTTTCGTCATTTATAGTAATTCAAAACTTACTATTCACCACTTTCCAATCTTCACTCTCCACTTTCCAATCACACAATTCATGCTGCAATAAATTTTTACCTTTCTTTTTAGCCAAATACATTAAATTATCAGCAATTTCGATAATTTCCGCTACTGATTTTGGCGGATTATTAAAAGTAATAGCACCAATACTAAAAGTTACCGATAAATTTTCCTTCTTCATTGAAGCTAGAAGAACTGTATGCAATCGGTGAAGTACTACTTCTGCTGATTCATAACTTGTACGCGGTAATAAAATAGCAAATTCATCACCACCAAGTCTAGCAATTACATCTATTTTACGTAGAGTGTTAGTAGTGCTTTTTGCTATTATTTGCAGCAGGCGATCGCCAAAACCATGACCAAACTGATCGTTAATTTGTTTAAAATTATCAACATCAACATAAGCTAGTGTGAGAGGTTCGCGGTGCCTCAAAGATTTTTCAATCTCGCTATTGACTATATCTAAAAAAAATCCTCTATTGGTCAACCCAGTGAGATTATCTGTACGTGCTAATTTCTCTAAGTTGATTAATGTAGTTTTTAGTTGTGAAAGCAGATGACTAACAAACAGAAAAAAACTTAAAATTACGAGTGCATTCCAAAAATGAATTAAAGGATGCAAATGATATTGATCTTGAATTTGATTAACAACAAGATTAGTAATATCACTGCTTACTGCTACGAAAAATCCTGTATGTTTGTTGACAAACCATGCAGCAATGCCAATGGGAAGTAAATATAAGATTGATACAGAAATTTCAGGAGAAATACAGTAGTTAATTAACCCTATGAGACTAACCGTAAATATACTTAATAAAGTTGAAAATGATTTAGGTTTAGCCTCTAATATTTCAATTAAACGCATATTCCCTCTTTTAACAGCCTTTTTAGTTATTTTTGACAAAACACCACGGCTGTTGTTATCGACACACCGTCCAGAATTTGTAAAATTTTAACACAAAAGTACCGAAATATTACTCTTGACAGACATTGATATTTTCAAGCTGGGTACATTGGCACTGAAACCATAGAGACTTGAGTCTTACTTCAGAACTTGTTTCCCTTTCACGAGCTTTAGCCTTTAGCCCTAGAGGTCGAAATTTAATCCAGAATGCTAAGTGATATATCCGTTAAAAGGACATTGCTAAATCATGGGATGAAATTGGAGGTATTGAAACCTCAAACTCCTTATGCTCACGGCGTTACATAAATAATCCCACATTTATGTAACACCGGGATTAAAGATATGTTTTTAGTATGAACTTCAGAGCAACTCTGTATTCATTATTGTGGTTTGCACTCTTAGTAGATTTTCTGCTATACTTATTCAAGTTCATACATAAAGCAACACCAAGCAGTAAAAAACATTTCTGTTGCTATAATAGTAGCTTGTGTATTAGCTTACGGCTTCAGGAAACAAAGTCTTATAACTGCGGGCGTAGTTTAGTGGTAAAACTATAGCCTTCCAAGCTATTAATGCGGGTTCGATTCCCGCCGCCCGCTTTCATCTTAAAACCCTTGTGAGGTAAGCCTTACAAGGGTTTTTTGTGTTTATAAGATACTTAATTTAATAGTACTTAAGTACCATATATGAACAAAAAATTGGGTCTGTTTAGGGTAAATTGGGTGTAAATTGGGTGTAGCGAACTGATGTACTATAATCAGCTAAAAACAGTGTAATATGTACACCAAAACACCCAAAGGGAAAGTACCCAAGGGAAATGTCTCTATTATTGATTCCAATGGACGGCTACAACTACGATTTCGCTATGGAGGGAAAAGATACTATTTATCTCTTGGTTTACCCGATACAAAAATAAGCCGTAAAGCAGCAG
Source organism: Trichormus variabilis 0441 (assembly GCF_009856605.1). Classification (NCBI taxonomy): domain Bacteria; kingdom Bacillati; phylum Cyanobacteriota; class Cyanophyceae; order Nostocales; family Nostocaceae; genus Trichormus; species Trichormus variabilis. The sequence goes on from NZ_CP047242.1 coordinate 5,336,833, forward strand.
AAGCAAAAAAGAATCAGATTGAGTTGGATATTGCTTCAGGAAATTTTGATCCAACTCTGGACAAGTACAAGCCTCAATCAGTGCTGAGTACCGTTGAACCTGACATTACACCCAAAGTTACACCCAAAATAACAGAACTTTGGGAAGGTTATATCAATTACAAATCATCAAGCCTCAAGGAAACAACTAAGGGATACCACAATAGCTTCACCAAACTGTTCCAACGTTTAGGTGATATACCATTGCTGGATGCTCTTAAAGTGAAAGCAGAATTGGAGAGGATAACTACAGTAGGGCAAACCAAGCGGGCATTGATTCAACTTAATGCAGCTTGCAACTGGGCTGTAAAACATAAGTTGATTGACTCTAACCCTTATGTGGGAATGGCTAACGAGATGCCAAAGTACCGTTATCAATTGGAACCTAAACCCAATGCTTTTTCAGAACAAGAAAGAGAAAAAATTATTAAAGCATTTAAAGATCATCGGGGAAATTGGAACGGTAGAGGCTATACAGGCATCAGTTATAGTCATTATGCTTCACTTGTAGAATTTTTATTCCTGACAGGTTGTCGTCCATCAGAAGCAATTGGGCTTCAATGGAAGCACATAGCAGAGGACTGTGGTTATATTCGCTTTGAAGAGTCAGTGACAACATCGGGAAATGGTATCCCTACAAGAGTACAGGGATCTAAAAACAACAAAAAACGGCAATTCCCTTGTTCAGAAAGATTAAGAAATTTACTGATATCTATAAAACCTGAAAATCCTTATTTAGATGATTTGGTTTTTCCTAGTCCAAAGGGAAAAGTAATCAACTACAACAATTTTTGTAATAATGCCTGGAATAGAATTGTTGACCCTATTAAACCAAACACTACACCTTATAGTTGTAGAGATACCTTCATCACTATTCAGATTCTTAAAGGCGTTTCCGAATCAGTCATAGGCAAATGGTGTGATACCAGCGTTGAGATGATTGAAAAGCATTATGCAGATTATCTAAAAATGCTGAATTTACGTCCCATTGATTAATCTGTATAACTGGTTTTAATTAACAAACATTAGTAAAACGAAGAAAGTTATGTACACAAAAAAGTTACTCTTACCCATGCCTTATGGTATTTCTCCTGTATCAATTTATTTTCATTCTAAAATTTTTATTCGTGGTGTTTTAAATGAACTTACATCTGAGGAAAAAAACCAAGATTTGATTCAAACAGATACAGGACGATTAATCATAAAGTATCGTCAGCTTGTAGTTGGAGAATTTTATCGACAAATTATTGATAATAAATTTGCTAAATGGAATGTAGATAAAATATTAAAGCCGATAATTATGCCAGAGGTAGATTTATGGAAATCTGTTTATCAAATGCTTGAAAAAATGTCCAATCTCAACTCTTTCGCTACTCATCCTGCTCATTTGCTGCGTGAATTGGTAGAAGAGGGAGACCTTATGGTTTTTATTGCTACTTACTCAGGCGGGAAACTGAGAGTTAAAAAGTATTTAGCTCTTAGACAACATCAAAACAGGGAACTCCAAGGATGCGAAAATCCTTTTGATCGAGAAGAAAGCCCTCATACATGGAAAATTATGGATTTGGCAATCAAGTTAGCAAATGTTGATGATGAGTTTAGGAAAAGATTTTATATGCCTGTTGTGGTAGCTAGGCAGAAAATTACCGCTTTTATGAAAAAAGATAGAATCAGAATCTATTTTAAGGGAAAATTGCAAAGACAAGGTAGAAAAAAAGAATCAATCAGTCAAAAAGGCTATCTGGTAAGGGTTACAAAAGAAAAGTCGCTTTCGCGCTAGATTGGTAAAAATGGTTCATATTGGATTAGTTCGTTAACAATAACTCCGATATGAACTATTTTGTTAGCAAAAGACAGCTATCAGAACAAATAGGTTTATCATCTGAAACATTTAAGCGATATCGGCTCAAAGGGATTTGGGAAGAAGGAATCCATTGGCAAAAAATAAATTCCAGAACTACGCTTTACAACATTACTTTAATACTCGATTGGATTGCTAATAGAGATAATCCACAGGCGCATCAAAGAGCGATAGATATTTATCTTCAGTCCCTTCCATCTAATCAACCACAGAAAAGAGGAAGGAAGGTCAATTGATACACGAGAATTATCAAAAACAAGATTCAACCGCTCCTCAGAGCAAATATATAAGATTATTCGTGCATAAAGGGGTGAACTAAACTCATGATTTTTACCCTAGAAAAGACAAACTCTTGAGAGAGCGCAATTAAAGAATTAAGTGACTGTGCAAAAATGAATTTCCCACTATTAGTTGCTCTGAAACAAGACAACATAAGTTTTTAGAACGGGATAAAAACAAAGATATTGAGTATGAAGCCGATGACAAAACTTCTAAGTCATTGTACTCAAACAGTTCATCAAAGCATTTCTAAATATTTATTAGCATAAGGGATAACAAATCGCCATGTATGCACAAACAGGCAAAGGAGCAAATGCTCCTACAATTGACGTAGCTCAAATCTGTCAACAACTTAAAGCTCTTGGATTTAATCAAAATGATGCAGTCTGTCTCCGCGCTTTTTATCCTAGCAACGATCCACGAAAAACCAATGATAAGGGGAGAAAGGCAGAAACTAATAATTTAGATGAACTAGTCGAAATTGTTAGGCAATTTCAATCAGAGGGTAGAGGGGTTTACTTGGTTGTGAATGGCCCTGGACATAGAGATCAAGATATCACTAACTGTCGCGCACTTTTTATTGAACATGACGATTTAGATAAAGAAGTACAGAGAGAATTATGGCGATCGCTCAAACTGCCAGAACCAAGTTTGCAGATAGATACTGGCGGTAGGTCTATACATAGTTATTGGGTTTTTGACCAGTTCATCAATCCTCAGCAGTGGAAACGCCTGCAAGCTGACTTACTGGAGTATGCAGATGCAGATCGCGCACTCAAAAATCCATCGAGGGTGATGAGGCTGGCCGGGTGTTTGCACTTTTCACTCAATAACCAAAGCAACGGACAAACAACAATTATTTCTAACTCAGGCAAGCTTTATTCTTTTGAAGAATTAAGAAAATCAATACCTTGTTACAAACCACAATCACAAGAAAATGCCCCTGTGGCTGATGATTGGGCTGATATGCGAAAGCTTTCTCCATATCTAGATGGATATCAAACAGGGGGGCGCAAAGGATGGATAACCTGTAAGTGTCCTGCTCATGATGGTGACAGTCATGATAGTTTACACGTTAACGAAGCTACAGGAAAATTTCGCTGTCATGGTGGGTGCAATACTAAAGATGTTTTTAGAGCTGCTCTAGACATCGCTAAATCAAAAGGCCATATCGCTCCAGAAAAACACCAACAGGCGATCGCCCAACCATCAAAAGTTCTTATTCACACTACAGCCACCATTCCATACGACGATATTAAAGCTGAGTACATCAATTTGCTAGATTCTCAGGTTTCAAAATCAGAAATAAGTCGTTTTAAAACTGAGGCAAACAAAAAGTATTATCCTGTAAAGTTAGACAATTTTCTAGGCAATGTAGAAGCAGAACATCGTAAGTCTGAAGATAATGAACTGATAAGAGAAGACATTCAAACAATATTAAGATGTTCCAAGATTAATTTAGATGTTAGGCAGTTCTTACCAAGAACAATAGCGACAGCCTTAATGTTATTTGGGCGCAACCAATCGCTACCAGAGACCTCATTAATGATGTGTTTAATCAGCGTAGTTAGCTCATCTCACATGGTTGGTACAAAGGTTTTGATCGGAAATAGGCACAATGAATTTTATCAAAATCCAGCTATTAACCATGCTTTAGTTGGTGAGTCTGGAACTGGTAAGTCAATCATCTTTAGAGCTTTGGTTAAAAAGCCCCTAAATGCTCTAAGAGAGGAAGAAGTTAAACGATTTAAAGAAGAATCAGAAGAATACAACAGAGATTTAGCTGCATGGGAAAAATCTGATAAATCCACTCCACAACCAGAAGCACCAAAGCCAGTAAACAAGATGTATTTAACTGGCTCCACATTGGAAGGATTGAAAGATTACATTGCAAAAGCACCAGAATACTCAATACTGAATGTTGTTGATGAATTATCAGGTTTGTTTGGTGGATTCAATCAATACAAGCGTGGTCAAGGTAATGACCGCCAAGAATTTCTCAGTTTGTATGATGGTGATGGATTCAGTGAAGCTAAAGTATCAAAGAACATTTGTGTTGGGGCAAATAACACAGCTTGGCTTGGTGGATTACAACCCTCCATTCTTCATCAATATTTTCAGATTGGCGCAAGTGATGGATTACTACCCAGATTTACTTTTTCAATACTGAATGAAGATATACGTCTACTACCAGATGAGAGCGCACCGGTTATTGACTTAACTGGACTGCTTCAAGGACTGTACAGGGCAACACTTAACTGTGCGCCTCAGACGTACCATATTACAGATGAGGCTTACCAATATTTCCGTAGTGTGGACAATAAATGGCAACTTGAAGCCGGAAGGCTTCCAAACGGTGCTTTGAAAGAGTTCTTGAAAAAGTGTACAGGGTTGTTGGGACGGGTATCCTTAAATCTCCATCTCATCCATGAACTATCAGATTCTTTTTGTGAAACTCCACCAGCAATCATTCCCTTAATTCGAGTACAACAGGCTGCGGGCATCGTTGAGCATCTATTAACACAGATTCAGACAGTGCATCTACAAATAGCTGGGGAATCAACACAGTCTGCAATTTTAGCCATGATTAAGCTTTCTATAAAACGCCAATCACTTGGTGAGGAAGGATGGCTCACTGCAAGAGATGTCAGCCTCAGCCAAAACGCTAAAGGCCGGATGAAATCAGCCGAGGTTAGAGAACTGATGACTAAGGCAGTAGATATGGGTTACGGGGAATTAAGAGGAACTGGTAAACGATTAGAGTTTAGAACTAATAAAGTTGTAGACGATTTGTTGGCTACTGATAAAAAAGCCTCAACCACTGTAAAAACAAGAAGTTCAGAAGAAAATAGTCAAAACTCTGTAGATGATTGTAGACGATTTGTAGATAATTATTTCTCTCCTGAAACCATCGTGAAAACTGAATTACAGAAAAAACAGTCTGATTTTGTAGACGATGTAGACAATTTTTCTCATGAGGTGAAGGTCAAAACATTGGTTGAGCCACAAACAGATACTCCAGTTGTGAACTTGGATGAAAATTTACATAGAGAATCGTCTACAACATCTACAAATCAAGATCGTTATTCCGAAAGTATTGGTAGAAATAGCTTTGAGCCTGTTTCTTAAGAGTCTACAGATTATGTACACTTATCTACAAGTTCTGAGCCACAATTAGATGAAATCACTATCAGCGATAGCTTTGAGGTGATTTCTCCAAAGGTCTACAAATTTAAACAAGGGGATAAAGTTAGCTACCAAGGTTCAGAAGCTGAAGTGCTTACAATGATGGGTGAAAAATTATTTATTGACGTGGGCGATCGCTCATGTTCAGTGAGTATTAGTGATGTTAATCCAACATGACCGCGATCGCTCACAAAGTCTTAGAAGAAAACAAAAAGCAAGTACAGGGAATTACTCATACAAGCCACTTGACTTGTGACTTTATACATACACAAGTTGTATTAGTTCTTCCACTTGTGAAGAACAAAAAGCGATGACTATACCAGTAATTTTGTAAGAGAAAGCTTATGGTTGCCAATCCTGAAATTTGTCGAGCCAATGGAAAAAAATCTCGTGGGCCAGTTACACAAAATGGCAAGTCGATTGCTGCTCAAAACTCTACTCGGCATGGCTTACTTTCGGTTAATCCACCGCTAGTGCTGGGTGAAGATTTAGAGATATTTCAAGGCTGTGTACAGTCTTTAATTGACGAATATCAACCAACAACTGCTACGGAAAAACTGCTGGTGCAGCAAGTGGCAATGGGGTGGCTCAAGTTAAATCGACTTTGGCAGGCGGAGGCGGCGATCGCCAATCTTGCTATATTGAGGACTGAAATGAACTTTAAATTTCCCGATGCTTTGCAATCACTCATGGACTTGGGAACCGATAGAAGTGGGGGTGCAGAACTGGAAAGTTTGCAGGCACAGATTAGGGAGGAGGAGAAGAAATCCCTGGCTTTGCCGCAAAATACAGATAAATTAGCTCGATATGAGCGGCACATTTCAAGAGGGTTGAACCAAGCATTAGAGCATTTGGCAACCATCCGCCAGCAACGGCAGAATCAGGATTCTATGGGTTCGTATGGTTATAAAACTGTTCAGCTAGTTAAATAGCAAATTCAACAGTTCAGTTTTGGGTGTTTTATCTTCTCGCCTTTAATGCTGTGCGGGAATGAATAAGAAATTTCTAGTTTAAACTCCAAAGATAGGAGGGGCAGACACAACAGTCCACATTAATTTTATCAGGCGATAAGCAAAGCTTAAGCCTTCGGCGATCGCAATAGCACTAAGCTCTTGAAAACCCTTAATTTTCCGTTGATTTCACTAGCCCAATCAATCCCACGATCGCGTTAATGGCTCAATTGGTATATCTGGATCAATCTCAATCACGGTGATATTTGCATTCTCCACCACCGTATTTCCCATAATGGTATTGTGCATTGCCTCAAACTTCGATTCTTCCTCAGCAATGCGCTCATAGTGCAGAATTACATGGTAATGCTTGGTAATTGGCTTTCCAGTGTCTAATCGCTCTACTGTGTCCCAAGCTATATTTTGTTGTTCTTCTGCTATTTTGCGATAGTCATCGGCTAGTTGTTCTAAGGCGATCGCGATCGCGTGTTCTTTGGTTTGCCCGTAGCATTGTATATTTTCTCTAGGAGAATCGCTCAGAGACGATGATAACTGACAAATATACTGTCCATTGTCTTGGGGTTGCACGGCGATCGTAATAGTTCCAGTGATGTCCGGGTTTACGTCAGTCATATTAACGGTGCTGGGAAAGATTCAGAGGATATGCTTACGGTTAAATTCTAAACTTAGATACAGCACAGCTTGTTGTCAGGCATCTTTAATGTTCAAGTTTTGTAAGAATGAGCGATCAGCTACCCTGGGCGGTTACGCCATCGCTTGGGCAATGTCAAAATTTACCACTTGAAATGTATACTAACGTTTGACGATAGTAACGCAAAACGATATCATTGTGATTGTTAATTTCAAGTCTGAAGAGACAAAGCTAATTTTTGAAGGCTTTACATCTTCTCAATACCCACCCAATATTCAGAAGACTGCTTTACGAAAACTACTTATCCTTGATGCAGCAACATCAATTAATGACTTACGCGTCCCACCAGGAAATCGCCTAGAAAAGCTAGTTGGCGATAGAAGTGGCCAGTACAGTATTCGGATTAATGACCAATGGCGGATTTGCTTTGTTTGGACAGATGAAAACAATGCTTCGGAAGTTGAAATAGTCGATTACCACTAAGTATAAAAATCATTATGAATAACAACCGTTTGCCAAACATTCATCCAGGTGAAATCCTAAAACTAGACTTTTTAGAACCGTTGAATATCACAGCTTATCGATTAAGCAAAGATATAGGTGTAACTCAGACACGAATTAGTGAAATTTTATCTGGAAAACGGAGTATTACGGCTGATACAGCTTTGCGTCTATCCCACTATTTTGGCAACACCGCCCAGTTTTGGTTAAATTTACAAACACAATATGATTTACGTCAAGCCCTTGAAGAAAATTCAGAAGTTTATAATCAAATTTCTAAATTTCTGTCTGATGATGTAGCCTAAAATTCATACAAATCATGAAATGAGCGATCTATTTGCCTGTTTCACATTTGCGTTTTTCAATTTCGGCTATCGTTAGTAATAGTAGCTGCTCAATCTGTTCCTTTGTCTCCCTGCTAACATTAGAACTATTTAAACACTCTACTAATAGAGTATTGGCATTATAATATTTTTCCAAAATATCAGTTTGTTCTTGTATAAAGCACCAATTATGACCGAAATTACGATGTTTTATCATTAATTTTCTCAAGTTATTTATCCAACTGTCACCGTTTATTTGCCACCAATCATCTATTTTATTAATCATCACATTATCAAAGCTATTTTCATTTATCCACCAATCAGGTAATTTATTTATAAGCTGGAGTATTTCATTCTCCATTTGGAAATTTCTGGGGCAGAGATATTGCAGTTCGTTATCAATTATCTGTTGAAGAATGATATTAATAGGTACTCTAAAAGTTTTAGATTCAACACCTCGATTGCCAGAAGAAAAATGTAGAGCAAGACGAAGATTACGGTCAACTGCATATTCTGAAATTAACCGCTCATCGTTTGATGGTTCATTTGGTAAAAAGTTAAAATCCAGATCAATCCCAAGATTGTAAGGCAGTTCAAAATCTTCTTCGTCAAGATTAAGTGCCATACAAAGAGCGCGTAATGCTGCTTGGCTGTAGGAGAATTTGAGTGAACTAGCTTTTGTACTTAGCCATATTAAATAATCCTGAAATTTCTCATTACCAGCTAGTAAAGTATCAATTTTAATTTTCATTAATTTAAGTAAAGAATCAGGGTCATTAGTTATTTCGGACGCTGTCAATAAAACTTCTCGCCAATGAGATGTAGTAATTTGATTAGCTAGAAATTGCCAATTACCTTGATTGCAAAACCTCTTTGCAACTAAATACTCTTGAAACGTCAGGTGTGAAAACGACCAAACTTTCTGGCTTCGCTCAATCAACAACCCATGCTGAGACTCGATCGTCTTCAAAACTGCTCGACTATCCCGCAGCCCAACTCCCAAAAACTCTGCTATGTAACCCTCAATTTCTGACTGCTCAAATAAAACATACTGTGGCTGCTCAAACTTTTTCACTGCCAGATAACTAAGTAACTCCAGCTTGCGTTCTGGTGATAAATCTCGGTAAATCTCATCTCGCTCAATCTCTCGTGACTTGTCCCACTGCTCTAGTAGTATCTCTAACCCTTCCTCATAAAGCTTGGAACGCTTTGAGTAGAACTTGCCAGTCTGATGAAACACAGCACAAGTCAAACTCAGCAAAATTGGTGTAATCACTAAATCCCGAATCGCTTGATTCGCCTCCAGAAAAAGCTGATTGAGAAACTCCTGTGATTGTGTTATTCCTGCTGAGTCATCCCCAATAACTGCCTGAAACCAATGCTCTGCAAATAATCGCACTTGGGCTTGATTAAAATCTGCTACCTCTACATAATCAAACCGCTCAAACCGCGATTCTTGGCTTTGCGTCCGACAGGTCACAATTACCTGCACCTGCGGATAAGAACGAGCAAACTGCTTAATTTGCTTGGTGATGTTTTTACCATCTTCTCCTGTCACTTCATCTAATCCATCTAGCAACACCAATGCTTGACCTTGATGGAAAATCAAATGAATTTCTTTGTTTGATAATTGCCAACACTGCTCAAAATAACGCTCCAGCGAATAGGCAAATTTACGTCCATCTTCTACAAATTCTCGTAATTTAATCAAAGCTGGGATTCGGTGCGCTTGTAAATTGCCAGCGTTGCACTCGGTAACTATTCGTTGCAAATAAGTAGTTTTCCCTGAACCTGGTTTACCCACCACCATGAGATTCGTATTTTTCTCCAGTACCTCTAGTCCTGAAACCCTTTGTCGCTCTTTACCTAAGCCAATGCGATCCAAACTGCGATCGCCTGAATACCTCTCTATCCCAGTTGTAAAATCTTGCCACAAGTCATCGAGTTCTGACTTACGGCTACTGCTTAGTTCCTCTAGAATGTTCACATCTACAAACAAATCACCTAAAGGAACCCAGTGATCTACACCCCATAGCGGCATTGTGCCATGTAATCGCTGAATATCATCATGAATGCGCGATTGCACTTGTTGCACCAGTTTATCAACAGACTGCTGGTTCTGCTCTTTAAATGGGACAAATTGACCAGTTGCTTTTAGTTCCTCAAGGAGAGACCGAATTATTTCTCGAATTATTTCTGCATCCGCACCTTGATAAATGCGATCGCCAATCTGAATATCTCCCCCAGTTATCTGACCAATATTATTGTTGAACTTACCATTTTGGGATACTGACTGTAAGATACCATTAACCGTTTTGAGCGATCGCAGCAGTTGGTCAATATCCGCCTCAGTTTGATTACCCTTCAGGATGCGATCAAGAATTTCACTGAGATGATCTTGATTAGCCACACTATTTCTGATCCTTAGTTACTGAGTTAAAAATATTTTAGGCTTTTTCCACTTTATTGGCTAATTTGCGCCAAAAGGCAAAAACTAACCCATCAATTGCTAATACAGTGAATTGCTGCTGATGACACTATGAGCTTGATTCATCGGCTTTATGAGCTACCTGTGTGACTGTGAAATTAGTTTATTAATTGTGCGTGCTGGTAAAACGGAACTATTATTAGCACTCAATAAATCTAAAGTAACTACTTTTAAATTACTTACTTTCTCGCTAGTCCGCAGCGTAATCGTGCGGGTGATATTTTCTCCTCTGGTTGCATTGATTGTAATTGCTTTAGGGTTAGTTACAACCTCTGCTTCAGCCAAAGCTGGAGATTCTGCCAAAATAACCAATGATAAAAATATAATTTTTAGAATATCAAAATGCCTAATTTTCATACCTGAAGATAGGTGCTAAATTATAGCCATACTACCTAATACATACCCAAAAGTGAACGCACTCTTTAGCCAAGGTCATGCCTGTATTGTTGGGGTTGGATGTGATTTACCCAACACCGTAGATGATGCTGTCGGTCTTGCCAATATCCTCAAAGACCAGGAACGCTGCGCTTATTCATCTGAACAGGTACATTTATTGACTAAAGAACAGGCAAACCGAGAGGGAATCCTTGCAGCTTTAGACCAATTAGCTCAATCAACTACACCTGATTCTACGGTAATTGTCTATTTTTCTGGACATGGTTATCAGGTCAGTAGTCCCATAGGTGAAGCGTATTACTTAATGCCTTTTGGCTATGATCAAACCAAACTACATAAAACAGCGATTAGTGGTGCAGAATTTATCACCAAGCTACAGGCGATTTCTGCTAAAAAGCTGTTAGTCTTACTGGATTGTTGCCATGCTGGTGGCTTAGGAGATACATCAAAGTTAGGGTATGAAGCACAAAAAGCACCCCTTCCGCCAGAGGCTCAAGCTTTATTTAATCAAGGGAAAGGACGAGTTGCGATCGCTTCCTCCCAAGCTGATGAAAAATCTTTCGCAGGTAAACCCTACAGTGCTTTTACACTGGCCTTAATTGAAGCTTTAGCAGGTAAAGGAACTTCGCAAAAAGATGGTTATGTGCGGGTTGCAGATTTAGCCATGTATGCGCGTGAAGTCGTACCAAGAAGAACAGGCGATCGCCAGCATCCCATTTTAAATTTCGAGCAGGCTGATAACTTTATTCTGGCATACTACGCAGGTGGTGAAACTGAGCCGAAAGGATTACCCTTTGAAGGTGAACCAGAAATTGAACCTGAACCTGGAGCTTTTAATCAACCAAGTACCAATAATTCGGTGATTCAAGTTGTGACTCAGAAAAATTCAAAATACAACATCAATACTGGTATGGGTAATACAGTGATTAACGACAGCAATTAATACAACAGTTATTTTCTATACTCTAACTCAAATTATTTGTTTATAAAAAATAAAAATGATTTTTAGAGATATGTAATTATCTCGTGACAATGTAATTAAAACAAAAGTGATACAGTTAGATTTACATAGACAATTAAGCAAGATTCCTTAGTTATCTAGTACGTCTATCTGTTTGCAACTACCTGGAGGAAGTTTTGAATAGAGCCAGCAAAGTAGAAGCCATTCTCAACGCATGGTTAGAATTCATGGCTTTAGTGGATTTGAATAATGCCAAAATTCCAGGTAATGAAGCTGTGTTGAGTGGTGTAGAGCTAGACGGTAATTTGGTAAAAATTAATCAAAGTAATTTTGCTGAAATTAAACGGCAAGTTAGCGAAGAAACTGGTCAAGAAGACAGTATTTGGGTTTTATCTTTTCCTCAACTTTCAACTGTCAACCAGGGGAAATCTGAGTATTATCCTTTGTTTAGCTTAGATGTGACATCCATCCTCAAAGGAGAGTATCAAGAGGATGGATGGAATCTTGACAATTTGGAATTAGTAGAAGCTGGCGAAAACTTAGCAACATTTCTGAAACTTGATGATGAACAGAGAGAGCAGTTAAATAGCCAAGATGGGTTCGCACAGTTTCTCAAAAGTACCTTTGGAATTGAATTTGACACCTATGAAAGCTGGATGAATCAACTACAATTGCATCCATATAATTATAATATTAAGCGCAAGCCTTATTTGTTCAAGTTCACAGGTAGTAACTTTCATATAAATCTCAAACCTGATTTAAAAAATATTAAGTCCAGTGCAAAAAATTGCTTGAAATCTAAGCATCCAGCCTATGAGTATTTATTTGGCAAGCCTCAACTTCCAGCCCACAAGGTAACATATACAGGAGCTTTCCCAACCCATCCACCAACTGACTCTCAACTGCAAGCACTAAAACACTCTCAAACTGAACCCATAACAGCAGTTCAAGGGCCTCCAGGTTCTGGTAAAACTACACTGATTCTTCATGTCATAGCCCAGCAAGTTGTTAAGCGTGCGCTCACATTACTCGAAACCAAGGAAGACATCAATAACTTAACAGTTGTTAGCAGCACAGTAAATAAAGCCGTTGAAAATGTTATTGAAAAACTAGATGAATACTTGAAAGAAAAGCCTTTAGAGGATAAGTTTTTTTATCTAAAAGGAGGAAGTAAGATTAATATTAAAGCAGAGGGAGGCGCTAAAGATGCTATCCAACTTGCTATTACTGAATTACTGGATAAACAAAGCTTTGACGAAAATATATATAATTCCCTGGCAGAAGAAACTAAAACAATAGTAGCCAATTTAAAAACTCAAGAAAATAACTATTTAAACTTACGTCGTCAACGTGATGCAGATGAAATACAGCAACCTCAGCTACAAAGAAAAATTCAACAGATTGAATTAGAAATAGAGAGTTTAAAAATAACCCAAGTTCAGTCTGAGAGAAAAGTTCAGGAACTAGACCTTTATGAAAAGCTGCCAATAGATGTCTACAAAAAAATTCAGATTATTTTCGATAATGCGAAATCAAATCTGCCAGAAAGTAATTTACCTTGGTGGAGAAAAATTATACTTTTGCTAACTCGTGGCACAGAAAAGCAGATTCTAAAGAAAACAGCGTCTAAATGCGAAGAGTACATTTTAAAAACTGTTGACACTCCTTTTCCTGTTAAAAACCCCAAGACTCGCAGTATTCTGCTTGAACAATTGAGTTTTATTAATACAAGAATTGAACGAGCAGAAGAGTTACAAAGAGTAAAAAATAAACTAATTGAAGTTTCTGAAAATATTTATATACTCAATAATAAGCTTAATTCGATAACTTCAGAATTAGCATCACTAGAAATTCGGTTAGAGATTAAATTAAAAAACTTTTATGATTACTTTCATGTTGATTATCATGAAGAAAATAAAAGACTATTTGAATTATCGCGGCAATTACTCAAGCAAGAAGCACTACGCAATAAAGAAGATGTAAAAAAATCTTTAACTGCATATTCAAATTTCATCACAGGTACTGAGAGAACCCGTAGATATTTTTCCCAAAATTCAGAAAAATTAGAAGAGAATCTAAAAGCTATAAGTTTAATATTTCCAGTTATTACCAGCACATTGCTTTCAGTAAAAAATATGCTGCCGTGCGTTACTAACTGCGTTGATAGAATTATTGTAGATGAAGCGGGAATGATACCACAGCATCAGACATTTCCTTTGTTGTTTAGGTGTCGCAACGCCATTATTGTGGGAGATCCACTTCAGATTGAACCGATTATTAATTTAACTAATCAAAGACGCAAGCAGTACCATGACTCAGCCTTTATTGAAAGAGGGCTATCTGAACTTGATTATCATCTTTACAGCCCTGAAGAAACAGAACTAGCTACTACCTATCATCGAGCGGCGGGTGTAAGTGGAGAAGACGGCGATACAGGTCAAGGAATTAAGCTAGTTGAGCATTACCGTTGTCAGCCTAGTATTATTCAATTTTGCGATCGCATCGTAGGATATGGGTTACAAGTAAAGACAAAACCTGTATCATCTCTATTAACAACAAACCTAGTTGCGTACCACGTCGAGGGAAGTATTGATAAGGATAATGTCAATACAGAAGAGGAGGCTGTAGTCAGCGAAGTCATCAAGCATTTGATTAGTCAAGGTTACTCACCAGAAGATATTGGTGTTATTTCTCCATTTAGCATTCATGCTCAAGCTTTGAGGCGTAATTTACCAAAACAAAAAGAACTGTCTGGGTTACAAAAAGAAGCAATTGGGACGATTCATCAATTTCAAGGTTCACAGAAGCGAGTAATAATTTTATCTACAAAAGTATGCAGACCACAAGATAATCGTAGCTGTGATTGGCTCAACTCTAAACCCAATCTGCTCAATGTTGCCGTATCTAGAGCAGAAGAACTGTTTATTTTAGTTGGTAATCTTTATAGGTTAGAAAAAGCTCAAGGTTACACCCGTAAACTTGTAGAACATATTCGAGAGCATGGCGAAATTTTTGAGTACAAATCCAAAGATGACTTTCCTGAACAGAGGACAGGAGCTACCCTTGTTCTTGATTGTGACCATTTAGATATTTTAAAAACAGCTATTGATGAAGCTGACGAAGAAATTACGATTGTTACACCTTGGATTCGTGGTTTACATAATAACTCAGAACCAGAGAGGTTTGCTAGAGAGATAGTATCAGCTTTACAAAGAGGGGTAAAGATAGCAGTAATTTATGGTTATATGGGTGCTGATGGCATTGATAATAATGACATTAAAGCAGAAAATCATTTGAGAAAATTAGTTCCTCAATATCCAGGTTTAACACTACATTCTTTAGGGAAAGAACAATACAAACGAAGTAAAGGTACGAATCAGAGAATTTTAATTTGTGACTCTAAATTTGCTGTCGTTGGTAGTTGGAATTGGCTTTCTCACCTCTACAGAGATTACTGCATTAAGAATCGTGGCAATACAAAAGCTCAGATTAGGCAAGAAACTAGCATAAAAATTTTAGAATCAACTTTAATCTCCGAAATCAAAAACCAAGTGAAAAAATATTTAAAGTTTTAGGCATTGTCAAGACAACACACTACTCTAAAACCAAATGATTCATTGCGTGTACTGGGATTTTCAAAATAGCGAGATGCAGAACGACAATAACTAAAATCATAATCCCAAGCACCACCCCGAAGCATTCTATATTCTGGATTCCCATCTATTATCCATACACTACCATCTGATGGTGCGTCTTGATAGTCTTCATGTTGATAGTCAGCGCACCATTCCCAAACATTACCGTGCATATCATATAATCCAAAGCTATTAGCAGGAAAAATTCCGACTTCACTTGTTTGACTCACACGAAAATGTGTTTGTTGTTCCTCACCATAATTCGCTAAATCTCTCGTAATTATTGCACCACAATAAAATGAAGATGTTGTGTTAGCACGACAAGCATATTCCCATTCTGCTTCACTAGGTAAACGATAGACTCGTCCTGTTTTCTGTGAGAGTCTAGCACAAAATTCTTGTGCTTCATACCAAGAAATACACTCTACAGGTAAGTTATCTCCTTTAAAATATGATGGCTCAGATTCAAGTTCGTATTTGATTTTTGGAAAATTCGCAACCTCTTGCCACTGTGCTTGAGTAATAGGATATTTACCCAGAAAGAATGGTTTAAGAGTAACTAAATGTTGAGGTCGTTCATCTTCAATTGTACCAGATTCGTCTTTAGATGCGCCCATTGTAAATGAGCCACCAGGTATAGAAACCATTTCTAGTTCAACACCATTGTTTAAATATTCTACAAAGTATTCTGCTTGTTTAATAGAACGTCTAGTAATGTTTCCCTGCTTACCTACTGTTATCGTTTCAAAATCGAAGGTTGAAATAGCTGGCAGTTCTGATGTAGGTAAATATTGAGATATTTCTGAATTTGTGCGTTCTCGCCTTTCAGTTATCTCATAATCAACTGCTGGTAAATTTTTAGCTGATATACCAATACTTGTGTTACTAAAAAACTCTTGTAATACTTCTCGCAAAACTTCCTTAATTTCTTCTGAACTTATGCCGTCGTGGATATCGAATTGATTACCTTTGGCTTGTCCAATGTTGGAATTATATTTTCCTAATTGAAAGACAATTTGATAGACTTGCTGCCTATCTGCATTTAATATTGATGTGAATTTTTGTATGTCATCTGCTTCTACTCCAAGATTCGTTAGTGTACTAATGACATTTGATATATCAGTTTGTACTGCTTCACCTTTAGCAATACGTTTAATAATGGCAATCAATTCACTGAAGTTAGACAACTGAAAACTCCATAACTTGGTTGAACTTATATAGTAAGTAAGATATTTTTATAAATTTAAAATCAGTCTATTTATTTTTAATAAAAAAATTAAGTTAGATTTTGCTGATGTATATCTGTGTTGATCGAAAGATTGCTTTAAACAAGAAAATTAAAATGCGATCGCCGTGTTTGATTTTACATCTACTCTATTATCATTAGTATTGGGGTATTATTACTATTTCCAAAATGAACACTGTTGACCAGAAGCTCGATTTACGCAACATACCCAGCTACTCAATTTCTGAGTCAGCACGCTATTTGCTGATTCCAGTAGGTACGTTGCGCTCCTGGCTTCATGGTCGTTTTTACCCTACTGGAGAAGGTAAACGATTCTTTAAACCACTGATTGAGCTTCCCAGCCCAGAGATACCACAACTTTCATTCACTAATCTGGTAGAAGCTCATGTACTGCGGGTTATTCGTAAGAATCATCAAATTCGCTTAGATAGAGTACGTACAGCTTTAGACTATATTGACCATCAATTTCAAGTGCCGCATCCTTTGGCTAGGATTGAATTTCAGACAGATGGGGTGGATTTATTCGTTGATTCAGTGGGAAAGCTGATTAATGCTTCAATGGCGGTTCAATTGGCAATGCGGGAAGCACTAAAAAACTTGCTCAGGCGAATTGAACTGGATGAAACTGGATCAGCAATTAAACTTTTCCCCTTAACACGACTAACTGAAAACTTGACAGAAAAAGAATCTCCTAAAACCTTAGTGATTGACCCTAGAATTTCATTTGGCCGTCCAGTATTAATTGGAACGGGTATTCCAACAGCTATTTTGGCAGAGCGATATAAAGCCGGTGAATCCATAGATGATTTAGCTGACGATTATGGTTGCGATCGCCTCCAAGTTGAAGAAGCGATTCGATGTGAATTATCTCTATCTCAAGCAGCGTGAATAAAGTAGAACAGCCAACTTTCTTTATTGACAGAGCGTTAGGCAAAAAATATGTTGCGGATGCTTTGCGTAGTATGGGTGCAAATGTGGAAGTTCATGCAGACCATTTTTTGTCTGATGCACCGGACACAGAATGGTTGCCAGAAGTGAGTCGCAGAGGTTGGTTGATTCTTACAAAAGATGATGAAATTGGGCGTAATTTTCTGGAGCAAATGGCGATCGCCAGTTCCAATGCCAAAGTGTTTGTACTATCTCTGCGAAATTTAACCGGAGAGGAAATGGCAGACATCTTCGTACAGGCTGTTGAGCGAATGGAGAAGTTTGCCCAAAGTAATCAAGCACCATTCATTGCCAAAATCTACAAATATGGCAAAGTCAGAGTTTGGAAAAATCACACCCAACTACTGAAGATTCTGAAAAATCTTAATTGACTATAGGCAGCAAATCGCCATAGACAGACATATCACCCCCTAACCTGATGTTGTCTAATCGCACACAGTGTAAGCATTCCTAGCTCGTTCATCCTTGGTTCAGGTGTTTCAAGTCATTGGGAAAAACCTTACCTATATGTTTTTTGAATTTTTCAATAAATTTATACACGTATAAAATTTTTGTGGTTATAGTAATAATTAAGACATAAAAATTACGGGTCTTCTGGCTGTCTACTAATGGATGTAGTAGGTTTATTAAACATCAATGATGATCAACAGGTTGATTTTAGGTGCAATTAGCTTCGGTGTTGGTTTTGGCATAAGTCTAGCTCTAGAAAGGGATGTTAAACGAGCTGCTTTAACCGGACTGATTACAATACCTGCTACCTCTTTAGGGATTTTGGTTACGGATAATCACTGCAGAAAGCAACTCAATGAACACCTCTTACCAGTACAAAGCAGGGTTGCAGCACTTGAAAAACAAGTTGAGAAACTCAAAAAGCAGAAAGCCGCTTTGGAAAAAGCTATTATCGCCAGCCAAGAAAATAAGCAACAGGTAGAAACCTCTTTTGAAAGCCTACAAATTGAATTAAGTCAACTGCAAGACCTTTTACTCACTCAACAAAATGAAAAAACATCTACAGAGCAGGAGTTAGTAGACCTAGAGACACAAAGGCAACAGTTAACAGCAGAATCTCACCATCTGCAAACCAGGAATGAGGAATTAAAACAACAAGAATTAACACTCAAGCAATCTTTAGAGGCGATCGCCACACAAAAGCAACAACTGGAAACTGATTGTAATTCTCTCCAAGGAAGATTAAGCCAGTTACAAGCCAATATTTCAAATCAACAGCACAACGAGCAGGAACAGGCTGACTTAATAGCGCAAAAACATCTGTTAGAGACAGACATACAAACTCTATACACTCAGATTCATCATCTCCGACAACAGGAAACTGAACTCAATCAATCGCTGGAAAGTCTCATTACTCAAAAACAGCAGACAAACGAAAGTTTCAACCAGCAGCTTCAAAAACTTAAGCAGCTACAAAACCAGATTTCGGAGCAAGAAGATTATCACGCAAAACTCTCTGAAAACTTAGATGCTTTAGAACAGCAAAAACATCAGCTAGAAATTGATTTGTCTAACCTCAAACTGCAAATTAACAGTTTAGAAAGTCAGTTAAATGGCTTAAATCAATCTGTTACTAGCCTAACAACGCAGCAACAGGAAGCACAACTAAATCTTAATAGCTTACAAACCAACCTTATTCAATTGCAGCAGGATAAAGAGCAGCTAATTCAAGAATTAGCATCACTAACTGCACGAAAAGAAGCATCGCAAAGAAATTTATCTCAACCTCAGTTAAATCAACCAGTAACAAAAGAAGGTAGCCCAAGTTCAGTTACTTATGCTAAGGCTGAAGGACTACCTAATAAAACTGCTCCTATCAAAGCTCAAATTTCTTCACATCAAAGACAATCTAGAAGCAGTGGTGGCACTACCTTTATGAATCCTCGTTATACACAAAATTTATGGGAAGAGCAAATATTGCCGCATTGGTCACATCGCGATCGCCCGGTGGGAAGGAGATTCTTGGGTAGTATTAAAATGACGCGAAATACTAGTGAGCAAATACTTGATATTGTTGGTCAAAACTTGCAGCAGTTAGACAGAGTGACCTATGATTCTTTGCAAAATGAATTTTATGAATTAGAGCAAAATTGGTTAAAGATTTTAACTGTTGCCCTTTCAGAGTATGCTTACTACTATTCCAGTGAAAGATTTTGGCAAGGATTTTGCGATCGCTTAGATATTAATCATAACCAAGGAGTAGAAAACACATTTCGCCAGATTGTCGACGAAGGAATAAATATTTTAGGATTAGTGCGAGCTAAAGGTGGATATAAATACGTCTCAACCTTATGGCTACAAAGTGGCGTTCCTGAACAAAACCTGGAACATTTCGCACAGTTAGTCCAAGAAATTGCTGATGAATATGGCTGGTGGGAACTAGCACACACCCAACCGGAAGAGCTTGCACAGCTACTATTGAATGTTTGTGATGCAAAATATTCGCAGTGGGGTACGTTAATTAACTTTCTTAAATCCAGCTGCTCTGAAGATGCACACACAGAACCAGTTTCAGGACAGCTACTGCAAGGCATTGCTATAGTGGCACAAGAATTAGAACGGCAAAAGGCTCGTCCTCAAGTTTTAGCAGATGAAGAACAGCGTGAAAAAATATTAGGAAATTATTACTTGCCACAAAATTTTTTCTTGCGTAACTGGGATGCACTAACTCAAGTTTTAACACCAAAATCTGGCTCTGGTCGCAGTCGAAGTATTATAACTAGACGTAGTAAACCTCTGTTATTGAGCTTAGATGTTGAAGACTCATTAAATACACAATTATTGCTACCAGAACAAGTTTTGTGGAAGCCAGAATGGCGCAACCTTAGAGACACATATTGCCAAATTCCTCAAGGTAATTGGGAAGATATAATTCCCACTAATGGAGATTTAAGTATTCCAGAATTGATAATTGAAGTTAATCAAGCATTGGAAAATTGGAATTGTCAACTTGTAGACCATAACCGCCAGAATTTGATGGAATGGAACTACAAGGGGATTAATAGTAATCTTCCATGTTTAGTATTTGATGCTTTAACTGGAGAACATTTACCTCTCGACTACTTTCAACCGAGAATTACGTCAGTTGAGGAAGTGTATTGCTTTACTCCTAAAGATATTCAACCGGAATTTACTAACGGTATCGAGATTTTAGATAGTTACATTCCTTCCAGTATTCGAGGATGGCGAGGTCGGCATATTAGATTAATAGCTCCAGAGTCTTCTATTGTGTTAACTATACCTGAAACTCATCAGAATCAACTCATTATCTGGAAACTTCTCAGAGACGATGAGCCAGTATTTACAGGTTTAAAATTAACAGGTAAGAAAGCGATTTATTTAGGGACTCCTACTTTTTGGTATCCACCAGTTAACCAAAATCTTAATATGAATGTATTAGTTGAAGATATTACAAAGCAGAGCATTATCGCTCGGACAATTGAAACTCTATCACCTAATAATCAATGGATTGCAATTAAGCTGAGTCAGTGGATTACTACGCCTGGATACTATGAAGCACGCTTCTGGTTTGACGAAAAGCGATGGTCATATCGGTTTGAAGTGAGGTCAAAACATCAAACTTCTGCTATTGCACCATTAAATCAGCTAAGAATTAGCAGTAACTCTGGTATTTCTGAAACTGATTTACCAATAAAACATGAGCATTCAGATAAGTTTTGGTCAGAAGTTATTAAGATTGATGGTCTTTGGCCTTTAGAAGAAATTATTTTCTTTGTATCCAATGAATCAGAAAAGATACAACAGTCGATTCAGGCAGATGCTTCAGGTAATTTAACAGTTAATTTATCAACACTGCATGAATTACTTCCTAATTCTGAATGGTATGCTTTAGATTACCAGCGTTTGGGGTTAGAGGCACAGCGATTAGTAGAGATGCAGGGCTTACCTCATAATATAACTTGGTCTTGGACAAGTAATTCTATTAATTTATCTGGTCTTCATCCTGATAAGTTTTATTCTCTATTATGCTGGAATTTGCTACTACCAGATTCAGAAGCTGAAGAAATCAAAATACCGTTGATTAATCATGATGAAAACACTATTGAAGTACCGTTAAATCTTTCCACAGGTATTTATTACATTCAACTTGTTAGTCCTCAATTACTGCCAGAAGAATTAGGCTGGTGGTGTGGTAGTGGTAAAAATGACTTACCTAATAATCTTAATGAAGATAGAGAAAACTATTGTTATACAGTATTAGGTAATAGTGAATCGAAAGAGTCATTTATAGAAGCCGTCAATCGACTTAACTTAGATATTGACAGTCAACAGTTGCAAACTAGAATTATCGCACTAGAAAATAATAAATATTATTTCCCTGATTGGTTAAGCAAAGATATTTTAATAACCAAATTAAAAGCTCTATTGAACCTTTTGAGTGTGGCAGATATATCACCACAAGTAACACCATCTAAAACACCGACATTAACACCTACTGAACAATCAATTGCTACAACTATTAAGGGTAGTTGGTACTTGCTCAATGTTCGTTCTAAGAAACGGGAAGTATTTCTGAAATTTCTAAACATTGCAATCGCTAAAAATAATTTAGAAGAAGTAATTTTAGATATAAAAATTCCCCAGGATTCAGTTTACGAAGATATTGTTTTACTGAATTTAAGCAACTTTAACACTGCAAATTCTCAACTGCAAAAAATTGATCATTTTCAAACTCTGCAACGGAAACCATTACCTTTGGAACAAGTTAGCCGAATGATAGGAAACCAATAATGTGCTTTAACGAAATTATCTTACTGTTAAGTAATCATCGGCATCCTGTAAATCCGGCAGTACCGACGACTTTAACTAAACACCAAATCATTGCGCTAATTCGCTCTAGCTTGTCACCTAACGAATCACAAGAGCAGTTAACAATTCAGGTTCAGGAGACTTTGAGCGAGTTGCAAGCACAAGGTGAAATTTATGCTGGGGTGAGAAATCGTTACTGTATTGCTCCTCCAACTGCATTGGCTTTGGATAAAGATAATTTAACAGCATTGCGTTTCCAAGGCGATCGCACCTATCTTCCCTTAGCACATCAAGTTTTAAAAACAGAGCAAAATCACAATAGTGTAAACATCCGTCCCAAAATACACAACTTTAATCGCATTAAAGACCACCTTCATCAAGTGGGAATCCGCTTAGTCACCGTTGCTGATAGCATCAATAATCTACCGTATCCTTGCAAACCCAGTAAGGCTATTTTGCGAACTCCTTGGCCAGACAATCCATTTTTGACAAGCAGTTGGCAAAGTCAAGGCTTGATTCACAGATACCTACCTAGCCGTGATACGACTCAGAAACATCGCTGGACACCCTTAAACTATCACCAATTACAAGACAAATCATTACTGCAACTTCCTACTGGTGAGTATCTTTGGTTTCAAGAGGAATGCTTTTACGAGTTAGAACCAGATGCAGCGATGCTAGTCATGTTTGATCTCGACAAAGAAGCAGGACATCGCTTAAAAATTGAGTGGGATAAACCCCAATGTCGTCTCAATCTTCAAGGAACTAGCTTACCCAGTGCTTATGCTCAGATACTTTGGCGGTTATCTGAGCCTGATAGTGAGCGATATAGAACTCGTATTATCGAGCATCAGCATCACCCCTTAGTGGAAACTATATTTCAGCGTTTAGGATGCCTTTTGGTATGAAAAACAACAGCAACTACCTTGACCCGATCGCCGCAGTTGAGCAACCCCGCCAAGATTTTATTCGTTATCTGCTAACTGCTTACCCACTACGAGATCCTCATCTACGCTACGGTTTAAAACAGCAGCTAGAAGTACCTGGAACAGTTTGGCAGCATCCTTATTTAGAAGGTTCTCAACCTTATCGGCCTGCTAACAGTGTGAATGCGCTGGTAAGTCAGGGTGTTTTGCATCCAGAAATGGCAAGTTTATTCACTCCCAATCAGCGTCCTCTCTACGAACACCAAGAAAACGCTGTCAAGGCAGTTATTCAGCAAAAACAAAACATCGTTGTTGCTACTGGTACAGGTTCAGGTAAAACAGAGTGTTTCCTAATTCCCATGTTGGATATGCTGCTGAAAGAAGAAGCAAATTTAGCAATAGCTGGGGTTAGAGCGTTAATTTTGTACCCCATGAACGCTTTAGTAAATGACCAAGTTAAGCGTTTAAGAAAATTACTATGTAGTCAAGAAACTATAAAAATTAGATTCGGATTTTATACTAGCCGCACTGAAAATGATAGGCACAAAGCAGAAGAAGCATTGGCGGAAGAATTACAAGCTTATGAGTCTGAAGAACTTTGGGAGTTATTTACACAAAAAGAAAAATCATCTCTCAATCTCAGCACTCGTGAAAGATTAATTGATGAAGCTATTGCCAAAATTCAAAAAATCCAAGCAATTTCTAGGCAAGAAATTTGGGAGAAGCCGCCTCATATATTAGTCACCAACTATTCTATGTTGGAGCATATGTTAATTCGTCCCGTGGAACGCAACAAAGTTTTTGCTACTTCAGCATCAACTTTTAAAATGTTAGTCGTGGATGAGGCACACACATACAACGGCTCGACTGGTAGTGAAGTGTCGATGTTGATAGAACGGCTAAAAGTTGCTGTCGAACAAGAAAAACCTGGAAAGATTCGCTGTATTGCTACCAGTGCCAGTTTAGGCGATGCTTCAGTTAATAATGAAATATTAGAGTTTGCTACAAAATTTTTTGGGGAATCTTTTAATCAAGTAATTCGCGGCGATCGCGTCAAGGCTATCGAAAGATTAGGTGAACCTTATCTATTATCTGCTGAACTTACTCACGAAGAAATATTAGCATATTTAAGCATATTAGAATTGCCTAAAATTGATGATGATTTAAGTATTTGGTTCGACAGACTGAGTGGCTTTGTACCTACTGAACATCTAAAAGCAGCAGAGACGAAAGCGCAAGGTGATGTTCACCAGTTTCTCTGGTATGCACTTAAACAACATCCTATAGTCCACCGCCTCATTGAATTTCTAAGCCGTCAACCCCAGCCTTGGGAGAAAATTACACAATCAACAGAATTCTGGTGTGTAAATTTACCGTTCAAATCTGACGGCACTATTGATGATACTGAGACAAAATTTGCCCTCGCTCATTTATTACAATTAGGCACTCTTGCTCGTGAGAATTCAGAAAGCTTACCATTACTGCCAGTTAGAATCCACCTTTTATTTCGTAGTTTAGAAGGGATGTATGCTTGCATTAATCCTCAATGTCCTGGTGGAGTTTGTGATCCAAATTATGAAGACAAACCTCGGCGATATGGTCGATTATATTTGAACGAAAAAAGAACCTGTGATGATTGCAATTCTCCAGTTTTAGAACTGGGTAGTTGTTATCAGTGCGGTCAAGCTTATGCCTTTACTCAAATAAATGGTGTATCTAAATTAGAACCATTACCGCGCTCAAATCAAGGTTTAAGAGAAAATGACAAAATATACACCCTGACTTCAGGATTATTAGACAGCATTACGGAGGAAGAAGAAATTGGAGAAGAAGAACAAGAATCTTCACCAACAAACACTTTAATTATTCGCCAGCGTGATGGTTGGATTGGACTACCCACATCAGTAACATTTACGAATAAATCTTCTGAACCAAATGAATTTTATTTAGCATGGCATCGCCCAAGAGATAAAGATGCAAAAGATTTAAGTGGCTGCTACCTTCCTAGATGTGCTGCCTGTGGAACACGGCCAATTCGCGCTCAAGCGATAAACCGCTTTGTAGCTTATACAGATGAACCTTTAGAGGCGATGATTGATAGCCTGTTTGATTTATTACCTGAATCTCAAGAAGATCAAGGTAGTGCGTCAAAACGCAAGCTATTAACATTTTCTGATGGTCGTCAGGATGCGGCATTCTTTGCTTCAGACTACCAGCGCACTCATACAGAAACAGTTTATCGGCAAATAATTTGGCAAGCATTTCAAGAGCTTAATCCTGATGATGATATTGTTTCCATTAATCAACTGATTAATAAAGTAAAACAGCAATTTTTAGAAACATCCATTCCTCATCCAGACCGAGATTCTAGAAAGAACTATCTCAGTTACTATCCTGATGATGAGGAAAGTTTAGAAAATTATAGAGACTGTCAAGATAGTGCAGAAGCTCGTGCTAAGGAATTATTATTACGGGAATTTGCCCTGCCTTTTAATCGTCGCTCTACATTGGAAGCCTATGCTTTATTTGC
Source organism: Trichormus variabilis 0441 (assembly GCF_009856605.1). NCBI lineage: Bacteria > Bacillati > Cyanobacteriota > Cyanophyceae > Nostocales > Nostocaceae > Trichormus > Trichormus variabilis. The sequence goes on from NZ_CP047242.1 coordinate 5,362,532, forward strand.
TTGTCATATTGAATTGAGGGATGAACGGTTAATTGAATTGGTAGCTCGTGAATTTGAGATTTCAAATGCTGAAGCCAAGATTTTCTTGATAGTTCTCACAGATATCATTCGTCGCACAGGAATTGTGAGTATTGATGGTGCATCGCGTTACTTCCCTGAAACTGGTGGAGTTGAAGGCGTTAGACCAGAAATGGTGGACATTCAAGGAAGGTCTAAAAATTATCTGTTTTTAGAAAAGTCACCTGATGAACAGAAGAAATTTAAAGATTCACCGTCATTTATACCAAAGTGGAAGCAAAAAACAGGTGAAGTTAGTCAAGTTCAAAATAGACTTGGTTGGTATTACCTACAGCTATTTGGTGACAACTTACCAAACAGAGATAAGTTTGTTGCTCTATTTAAACAATTAGAACAATTACGCTTATTAGAAAAAGCTAAAAATGGCCATCAATTGAACTGGACAAGATTAAATATTATTAAAACTCAGCATGATTGGTATCAGTGCGATCGCTGTCAACAAATTATCCATGTTCCAGGTTTATCTGATGTCCAAAAATCTCAGACTAAGTTGAATATTTTCGGTTGTCCAGCCTTCAAATGCACTGGTCAACTTCAGCCTTACTATGCGGAGAAAATAGAGCAAGTCAGAAACGAGCATTATCAGCAGTATATTATCAAAAATCGCCTACCTTTGCCGTTGCGATCGCAAGAACATACAGCGCAGTTAGGAGTCACCGAACTAGAAAGACGCGAAAACCGTTTTCGTCGCGGTCAAATTAATCTCCTGAGTTGTTCTACAACCTTAGAAATGGGTGTAGACATCGGCGAACTGCAAGCTGTGGTTTTACGCAACTTTCCACCCCATGTTAGTAACTACCAACAACGCGCAGGACGCGCAGGACGGCGTACTGATGGAGTGGCGATTACTTTAATGTATGGCCAGCGTCGTCCCCATGACCGATTTTATTTCGAGCAGCCTGAACAATTAATCGCAGGTAGTAATCAAATTCCTAAGCTTGATGCTGATAACTTCCAAATTCAACAGCGTCATATTCGCGCTGAATTACTAGCTGAGTTTTTGAAGACAAAGGAAAGAGGTGCAGAGAAAGTTACCATTGCTGAATTTTTCAGCTTACCTGTGCATAAGTTTGATTCTTTAGACACACCGCCACCCACAGCAATAGTTAGTGAATTACAAGAGTGGCTGCATAGTGATGATGCTCATAATTTGGCACAATTATGGATCAATAAGCTGAAAATTTCTTATGCTGCCACCGATATATTAAATCAATTTGTTGCCGCAATTTTAGTGTTTCAGCAAGCACAATTAGCAGATTGGAATGATTTAGTATTACTGCTTAAAGATATTCAAGACAGTATTACTGCTGAAACTGACCGTACAAAACGTAAGGGGATAGAGAAGCGACGGGATGGTATTGAAGCGGAGTTAGAAAAAATTGGGAAGCGCAGACTGCACGATGAATTAGTTCAAGCCAGTATACTACCGATTTATGGTTTTCCGATTGATGTAGTGCGGTTATTGACAGGGGAAAGTGATGAGTTTAAATCATCTCAAGGAAAGCATAGACTAGAACGCGATCGCCGTCTTGCACTTGGTGAATATGCACCTAGCCAAGATATTGTAGTTGACGACCGAGTGTATCAGAGTGTTGGCATTCTCAGACCGAGTGATTTAGAGCAAAAATACTATTGGGTTTGCAAGAATTGTAATCATTTTGAATCATCAATTTCTGAACAAATAATTGAACAATGTTCTGTCTGTGGATGCAAACCTACTCCGGCTGCTGCTGGCAAGATGAAGCTTTACAAAGTTCCTAAAGCCTTTACTACAGACTGGTCAGTTACGCCAAAAGTTACGCCATATACTAAACCGCAACGCCAACTAACCTCACAGGTATTTTTAGCCAAGTCTGGAGAAGACCAAGAACAATTAGAATCTGAATTTTACAAACTCACGGTCAATAAAGGCGGGATTCTATTTCTCGCAAATCAAGGAAGTTTGGGACGTGGTAAAGGCTTCAGTAAAGAAGGTTTTGCAATTTGCCAATACTGTGGGAGAGACCTAAGTGAACTGGTACAAAAACAGCGTGAAGCAAATAACGCCAAAGGTGGTAGCAAAAAAGCTAGTTCTAAAGCCTCATCAACTGCCCATAAACACCCAATTACTGCTAAAGATTGTTCAGGTACTGGATATCCACATATTCATTTAGGGCATGAATTTCGCAGTGATTTGTTAAAAATTGAGTTTCAGAAAATAGCAAACCTCAAACCTTTATTTGGTGACGTTGTTCATTATGGGGATGGTGGCACAGTTGCGTCTGTAACCGAACAAATATATCATGACACCGATGGTATGGCATTTTGGCGATCGCTAACCTATGCACTGATAGCCGCAGCCGCACAAGTAATTGATGTGCCTCGTTCAGAATTGGATGGTTTGTTTACACCATTACCAAATCAACTTGCCCAAATTATTATATATGACAACGTTCCAGGGGGAGCAGGTTATAGCAAGCGCATTGCTGATCACTTTTTTCAGGTATTAGAGAAAGCTTTAGAAATTACTGCGTCTTGTAGTTGTGATACAAGCTGCTATGACTGCTTAAGAACTTATTCAAATCAGCCATTTCATGCAGAACTCAATCGAAAAATAGTTGCTAATTTTCTCACGGATTTGGTTGTCAAACCAGACCCAGAACTACAAGCTTTTGCACCTAATGCGAATCGAGTGAAATTGTCCCAAATGGCTACACGCGTGCCTGCAATTTGTCGTATGGCTGGTAAGGAAAGTATGATTTACTTACCCAGCTTGATCGATACATTTAATTTAAATAATGGCTCGCCACTTCCTTGGTTAAAGCTGCTAAAAGATGCGGTTTATTCAATGCAGCGCAGTAATATTGCACTAGAATTAATTTTAAATCAATTACCAGAACCGAATACTGCTGCTTCTGATGCAACCAGGAGGAATTTGCAATTATTACAGAAGCATTTGCAACAGTGGGTAGACCAAGAATTACTCAAGCTGTATCAAACATCTGTTAATGATGTGCCAATTTTATGTTTAAGCACTCAGCAACAAAATCGCATTGCTTTACAATTACATCAACAGGAATGGTTTGAAACCAGAAGTGGTGAAGGTGTAGATACTGTATTTCAACGTTTACAAAACTTGCGATCGCAAGCTCGACCTGTAGAGGCAATAGAACTAGAAGACCCTAATACTACAGTTATCTTCCCTGATAGAACCTGGAGTAATTTAACAATAACGCAACTACGGCAAAGACTCGGCATAGACCGTGTTTTTTCTGGTGGAGGTGTGAAGATAGTTTATCGCGATCGCTACCTGAATGAAAAAGGAGGGAAAATCCTGGCTGATCTCTTACAAGGTGATGGCATAAATGAAAATTCCTCTGTCACAATTTGGGTTCTAGAAGATTATAAAGGAGAGTTAGGTTCTCAGCGAAAAGCTAATTTGGAGGCGGCACTTACTCAAATTCAACGTATGGGAGTTTCTACAACTGTGAAAGTTCAGCCTTGGTATGAACGCTCTTATTTTCCTCATTCCCGCGAGATGGAAGTGCTGACAGCAAATGGTCAGCGATACAAAATTATGTTTGATAAAGGGATGGATTTCTTAGAGCTAAAAGCAACTGGTGTTTATTCAGTAACAGAATCGACATATGTTGTAATTAATAAGCAGGATTGATATAAAATCAGCCTAGATTATGAAACTAAATTGTTGTCTTTGTCAGATTCTTTTTCCTTTAATTCATGAAATATCTTCAAAAGTTTTCGATATAGAGGGTCGTCTTTTCCTCTAACACTGCCTATAAATTCTATCTTTCCTCTTAGTGAATCTAAAAAAGAGGGTTTTTCATCACTAGGTAATAGAGTTTTCTTTGCATACTTAGAGATGTAAATCTTGTTGGCTTCTTCTAAACCATATTTTTCCCAGGCATGAAGAGTTCCATAAAGATTACGAATATATTTGCGATTAACATTAACACCTTTATTAACAACTAAGCCTGTAACTTCTTGTCTTTGTGTTCTATAAGCCAATCTTACTTTTGCTTCGTTTATTTTAAATCCATTATTCTCTATAATTGACCTTAAATCATCACCTAGTATAACTTTAGAAAATCCCTTGCTATATGACGAAACTAATCCAACAGGTAAATCTTCTCTATTAATTGAAAATGTTATATCATCAGCATATCGCGTATAAAAAATACCATTCTCTTTGGCAAACTTTTGAAGCTCTTTGTCCATTCTTGCACAAACTAAATTTGAAATAATTGGCGATGTTGGCGCTCCTTGGGGCAATTTGTTTTGAAAGCAGCAAATCTGAGCTAGAATAGTTGCAACTTCTTCATTTAACTGGTATGGTTTTGCAATAAAGAGTCCTCTTACTCTACCAAAATTTATTACATCAAAAAAATCCTTAATATCTATATTTAGAACAAATTTTTTCTTTGTATGAACTTTAGCATTGGTAACTATACTACGGTTAGCTGCAAACCCATGAACACAAGGTTTTGGGCTATAGACTGAATATAGTATTTGACTTAGTTTCCTTTGAAGGATTTCCAGAGAATTATTTGGAGAGTGAATAGTTCTATAACCACCAGACTTCTTTTCTAAATTAAAAGTTTGATATTTTGAATTTTCAGAAGTTCTATAAATATAATAAATTAAATAATTATATGGAACTTGTAGAATTTGAGCAACATCCCTTGCTGATTTTAATTCGCTGAATTTTTTGCTAAGGTCTTCACAACTTTCATATAAAAGAGGCGAAAGAGAAATTTTGTTACTCACAACTACTCAATATCTTTATAAAAAAACCTACTAATGGCATTCCTGCTTACTGCATTACAGCAGCACTAACAGATTTTTTCACTGGTTAGCGTAAGGTTTGGATGATAATACACCGTTGCTGTATCGCCAACGGACATCAATGCTCATTAAGTAGGCTATGTGCGGCAATTCTAACATAAAAAAATCAGTACGCCAAATATTTTAACAGAATATATTTCATGTTTGTGAGCTTATATTCTGATACCGCCTTCAAACATCTTATGATAAGTTATTCTTTTTTCATATTTTGCTGCTCTATAATGAGGAGACTTTGCCAGAGCTAAATTAAAAACTTTGATAGATTCCTTATATTTACCTAATTTTCTTAATGCAATCCCAATTTGGGTAATGATAGTATAGTCTTCTGGATTCAATTTCAATGCAGTTTCATAAGTTTGAAAAGCTTCCTTAACCTTATCTGAGCTATCTGAGCCTAACAGTATTTCTCCTTTTGTTTTTAATATGCTCAGATTATCTCCGTCTACCTTAAGAGCATCTTCAAGGATATCTAATGCACCCTCTAAATCACCTATACTTTTGTGTGCAGAGGCATAATCAACCCTTGTTCTAGAATTGTTAGGGTTAAGATTGATTAGCCTTTTATAACTTTCATCCATTTTCTCAATATCACCCATCAGTTTTGCTATGTTGGCTTTTTCCTTGAGAAGAGAACGATTATCTGGATTTTGTAAAAGTTTATCGTCGATATTGTCTAACTCTTGCTTTAAATACTTTTGTTTACGCTTTTGAATTTCTTGTGCTATTTCTGTGGTATTCAGCTTAATGCAGTCTGTTCCTGTTTTAAGATAAGTACTACCTCCTGTTGTTTTGTATAGAAAATACTCACGGCTTGATGTTCTATAAAATTGGCTTTCATCTACTCCTAAAACACTTATATTTACAACAAACAAATCTTCAATGTCTTTTTGTTCTTCGTTAAGAACATTGTAGAATGCAATATCATAAAGCGATGGAGAAACTATTGGGTCTGTATTTCTGAGTTTATTGGGGATGATTTTTTGAATTTCATCTCGCTCGCTCCTGCTAAGTTTAACACCTAAAATTTTTCCAGCATCATCTATACCTATATATAGTTGACCTTCTACTAGCGCGTTAAGAAATCCAGTTATATATTCCTCTGCATGATTTACAATTTTTTTAACAGGATGTTGTGATGCTATACTCTTAAATTCAATATCTTTACTCTCCTCTCGATGGTAAGTTGAATTGATTATAAATGGTGGCTGATTTTGCATAGATGATAATGTAATTTCAATAACAATAAATATTTTATACTTTAACTTTTAATAAGTAAATTTTTCAAAATAAATATAATTTTAGACAGTAGGTGTACAAGCAGCAGAAATTACGCGAGTATGTTTCAGCTTGAAATCTCCCTGCTTGACTTTGATTTGCTAGTTGCCCAAAATCAACCTTCAGTAGCGATGACATTCCGCTCACCATAGGTGAGGTGATCCGCCCAAGCACATGGGTAGTTGATTGGCAGTTCATTAGAGAAGGATCTTAATCTTGTTCAGTCTCTGTGCGATCGCCACACTATAAGCATAGTTAGATTCAGTCTGGACACTAGACACGGATCATTGATGACTGTAATAGCTAGAAATAAGCCAGTTCAGTCACTATAAGCATTAGATGGGTTTATTTGCTCAAGATGATAATTTTTTTGAGCGATTAGGCTGTCAGCCTATAGAAAGAATTTAAGTATTTGGGTAGAAGGTAAGGGTAATCTAGAGTAGAACGAAGACTATGCTATGCTCCTTTAACTTGTGCTTAACTGTGTAGCTTGCTGTACTTGTTCAAGGGATAACTACAAAAGGAGTAAGAATTTGATATTGTCTGAGGAGCAGCCACAGTGATGAGGTTGGGCGAATGTCAATAGCTAAATTCAGTAAGTCACCACTGACAGAAGTTGTCTTGGGCGTTGAATTCAACGATCCAGGGTTCTCTTCTGTGCATTTCGGACTGTACTGGCAGAGTATTCAAGACCGATTTCCTTCTCCGCCACTTGACAGACCGCCAATAGGAGACATTGAACTTCTTCCTATGATGCCCAAACTCCGTCGAGTTTGGTTTGAGTCACTTGACAGAAAAGAACTCATACAGTTGCAGTCAAACCGATTTCATTACAACTGGCGTCGTCAAGGTGAAGCAGATGAATATCCTCATTTTAAAGAAATATATCCAAAATTTCAAAGTGAATGGCAGCACTTTCAGAATTGGTGGTTAAGCACTGAGAAAACATTTTTACAACCGATTCGTTATGAACTTACTTATCTTAATCAGATTGATCAAAATTTTGGTTGGAAAGAGCCAGGAGATAACAATAAAATTTTCAACTTCATGAGCAAAGAATGGGAAATTACTCTGAAACAACCTCGATTGTTTAATGCTGAATTTGAATTTGAACTTCCTGATAATTTAGGGAATTTGTTAGTTCGTATTAACCAAATAATTAGGTTGGAAGATAATAATTCTATGCTACTTTTAGAATTAACAAGTCGTAGCTACGATACAAAAGTAAGTTATGAAGAATGGTTTCACTCTGCCCATAAATACACAGTTAATACATTTATAGAACTATTACAAAAAGATGTTAAAAAAGAATGGGGTCTAAAATGGTTGGGACAGTAGGTCAAACAATCTCTACAGCGAATAATACGAATAAATTAGAAAATTTGGGAAACAGACAAATTAACGCAAGTTATGTTAATCATAAATACGGCGATCCGGATTTTCTAATAAGAGAATACTTTTTGTCCTCTTCTGAGCGACGGAATAAGTTGAGAGGGTTTATTTTTACAAGATTGTCTTCTGCCAAAGCAATTATAGAAGTTTTGAAATGGGGCATTAGTGGCAAAGCAAGGGATGCTTATGATGGTGCTGTAGATTTATTGGCAGAAATCAATGAAATCAATATATTAAAAGAGGCTAGTCAGTATTTAGAAGCTCTAAGCCAATTGATGATTAACTCAGTGGAAAACAGGAATATTCTAATGTTAGATCCCTTATGGGAAATACTGATAAAAGGAACCGCTTGTGCCTATCGTATCCCTGCTGAAGAAAGATTTGAATTACTCCTAACTTTCAATTTAATAGCACTAATTAATCAACGGAGAATCTTAAAAGCAACTTTTATTGATGCGTTATTGCTGCTTGCGGATGAAATAGATACTCAGCGTATAAAAAATGCGATCGCACGCTTTGCATCTGGTTATGAAACTGACCAATACATCCGTAACTATGCTGAAGAAGCTATTCAAGAGCTTTCATAAACGGCCATTACTTGACTTATGCTGCCTACTCTATCAGAGTTTGGGATAGAACCCCCTGTTTATATTCGTAAAATAGATAGCCGTGCTAGTTGGAATCCGCAAGAAGGGGATGCCAACTTAGCTGAACGTGCTAGATTAGCAGCAGCAAAGCTCTTTAAAGAACCAGACAATATATATAGTCTTTGGCTGGTTAACACAGAGCAAGAATTCTATAGTGTAGTTGCATCATTGAGTGCAAATAGAAGTCCTAAAAATCAAAATCTTGATTTTATTGCGATTAAAGAAACAGAATTAAAAGAAGTTGGTATAAATTTTCAACCAGTACCAGAAGGCGGTTGCTTGTATGTGCAATCGTTACATTTTAATGCACAAATTGATAAGGAGACAGCCGAAAAGCTTTGTTACAGTTTGATGAGCCAAGGTAGAGAAGCACAACGCTGTAAAAAAGTTCAAACCACTGAGATTCTTGAGCATCAACAAAAATTTGGATGTAGAGCAACGACAGCCCAGCTACGTCATGTGAGTGTGAGCAATGGGAACTACCTGCTAGTTTATCTCAAACTTGACTAGGAGCGATCGCCTGCTTTCCTGTTGGTCAAATATTTTGTTTATCTTAAGTATGAGAATAAAGGAACTGCAAGAGGTCTAATATCTAATTAGTTCTAGAAAACCTATTTAGCCTTTTATAGTCAAGGCTCTCGCCCTATACAATACCTTCTGAAATCACCAAATATTTGATTTTAAAAAGTTATTCCAGTCATGTCAGTCTTAACTAAAAGTAAGTAAATCTCACCTTTTAGAAGATGGTATTAGTTGTTAATCAAGTTAAATATACTCGTATTAACCATCCCAAACAAACTGTTTCCAGTTGACAGGGATTAAACCTTTCTTGACCAGCTTATTTCTCATACCATCATGCTTGCGGTCAAGCCGAAGCGCATGGCAGACGGGGCAAAGAGTTCTCAAGTTGGACGCATGGTTACTGCCACCAGATGACAAAGGGCGAATGTGGTCGATATGGGCAGTTTTTAAACTGACTGTTCTTTGACATAATCCATTGACTTTTGGTGGTCGGTTATCTGGGCTTTGACACAATCCCTCGTCTCTGCTGTAGATAGAATGCCGAGTGATTTTCCATTGTTCAAGGGGTTGACGCTTCCATTGGTAAACAGGCAGGTTTGGATGTTGGCGTTTTTGTTTGACTTGTTTGTAAAGTTCAACAGACATGACTTAACCAAACTCGACTTGACACAACATGACGTGACGAAACGGAAGGTGACGGGACTCGCCTTAAGGAGACCTGACGAAACGAGACGGATATTTAAAGAATGCTAAATTCTTTTAGCTCAAATCTTCCGTAACCAATGCTTTGTCTACCATCGCCAACACCAACTAAAGTTCCAGCGTTGATAATTGCTGTCTCCAATGACTTTCGATCAACAACAACCGAATCCCAAAGAATAGTAAATGAACATTGCCATCCAGGTTTCACAGCCACCCGGTAACGAATATTCCTCGCTTTAGTCGATGGGTTACGCACACCAATCACTTCGACATAGCTATCGGGTAGTTTTTCATTTTTGATAGTCCCCGCCTCAATTACTTGAGGTGGATCTGGTAATTGAATTGCCCCATCGCTATTACAGATATAAATCTGATCATCCATGACTTGTAAAGTGCTGGCAATATCTGCAAGTAAGTTACCTTTGCCCCGTTTGACAGTTTTACCGCCATACTTAATGCAGCCGAAAAAGTACGTTGGCAACAGAAATAATTGGCGTTCCTCATCCATGAGAACAGTTTTTTTCCACTCATTGGGACTATTACCAGCTACACCATCTTTTTCAGTTGCTTGTAGCGGTAAAGCATCAACTCCAAAATGATGTATGGCAAGAGTTCTAGTTCCCACAATTGAGACTTTTGCTTGCAGAATGTGAGGCATATTGAGGCATTCGTTGTGCATTTTTGAGCATTAATTCGCAGGATTGCTTAGGTTAAAAGCTTTTTACTGCAAATTTTCTTGAATAGCTGTGAGAAATTAATCTTGAGTAGTGATGGCATTAAGTGCCGACTGTCGGTAATTAGCAAAGCAGAGTACAGAAGCGATCGCCCAACCTCACAGCAAATTGAGTAATATTGATCCACAGTTGCCAAACCTTTTTTCTTAGCGATATCGGACATCGGCAAGATTTTCGCTGCTGAGTTGTGTGATCGGCTACGCTGGTGGAACGAAATCAGCGATCGCACCCTAACTAACGATATATTTGGATCATTCGGATCGTTAGATATTGATACCGTTAACTTCAGGCAGTTAGATTTTGCTGCCCTAACTGCACATCGAAAATCAGTCTAAAACTGACACTGGGAATGAGTCGGCGCAAAACTTGTAGATGAGCTTCGGCATCGCTGCGGCGGCGAAAACGAGCGACAATACGGTTCTGCATATTCGGTAACAGCCCGACTATACACCAAGGATTGAGTTTTTCTAAGTAAGTCATAGAGTCCTCCTGGTAATATCTGCAATTTCCAAGACAAAAGCCAGCCTACTGTGAAGGTGGCTGGCAAGAAATATCATTTTGATATTTTGATATTGCAATTAAATGCCGTAGGGGCAGGTTGACAAATAACCTCATTTATCCTCAAAGATATCTATGAACCCGTCTCTACTTTCGTCTGGGAAACACAGGTTCTGCAATAGTTCTTGGGGAATCTCCTCAAAGTGTTCCAGTAGAAAGTTCATCAGTGCAAGGTGGCGTAAATCGGCTGGCATAGGACGGCGGTAGTTTTTACCTCTAGCAAACCAGCGTCGCACGGTGGACAGAGAGCGATCGCAAATCTGCGCCATTTCTTCGTGGTTCACCTGCCATTTGGTGTAAAACTGTTTGGGAGTCATACCCAATTGGCAATAAATGTACAGTTGTATCAAATCTTGCTCTCGCTGTTGGAGTGGATGAGGATTCATTAGTGTGTCTCCTCGTCCATTGGTTCTAAATCTTCTTCCCAAGCAATATCCGCCGACGTCCAAGCGGCACTGGGGCAATCTTTGTTTAACCAAATCAGGTAGCACCAACTCCAGCAGCAACTGTGGGAAGCAAAGCTATAAAATCGACCAATGACAATACCCCAGTCAGTATCGCTTTCATTACCAAGCCAACGCAAGCGATCGCCATATAAAAATCTGGGTGTTTTGGCTACATCAGGAAAGTTGGCGGGAAGTTCAATAGATGTGTCTGGGTATTTCAGGTTAATCAAACCTGGGACTATATCTTGGTGATTGTGCCGGATGAGATGGAGATAAGCAGCAATCAATTTACCATTGATGCTGTGAGTTAACTGAGAAATCAGAATTGCTGCTAGAGTTTCTAGTTCTTGCTGCTGGAGTTGTATCCAGGTGCTATCAAAGTCTGCGTCAGAGTAGTTTTTGAGCTTGGCTAGTAATTCGGTGATGCCGAAATCATCTAAAGCTTGTTGATAAGCTCGGTGTTCATCTGTTTTATAGCGAACAGGGTTTAACATTGTATATGACTCCTGAATAGAGGGGCCAAAAGCCAGCGTCAGCCGTCGGAAAGTTGAGTGCTGGCTTTTGACTTATCAGTAATTATACATAAATACTATGTACTTTTATGTTAATTTATGCGTTTTAGTGTATTTAATATAAAAAGACACAAGATAGCTTATGATAGTGATATGGGAAAAGTAACTGTAACTATTTACATGGAAGAAACAGACAAAGAAGCCCTGCAACAATTGGCTGATGCAGAGGAGCGTTCTTTGTCTCAAATGGCGGTGTTAATTTTGAAACGAGCGATTAAACAGGCTCAGAATGATGGGACTATTACACCCAAATAATTTGTAATTGGTTGAAGAGGCGATCGCTTCTCTACAAAACCTACCCCGCATTTTTCACAAGCAGTAGGGGCGGGTTAACCAAGATAGTGGTGAATGAGTAAACCCGCCCCTACAATCTTTAGACTCCATCATCGGCGATCGCTTCTCAGTTAGGAGAATGCTTAGGAAACTCTAGCATGGGCAAGATCGCTTCTAAGTTAGGAGAATGCTTAGGCATCACTTCACAAGCTAATAGAGAGTGTTGATGTATCCCAAAGAAGGTATACACCACCACAAGTTAGCCTATTTAATTGTGAAAGTTATGAGTAGCGACTGCCTAATTGCTTGCATTTTATAGAAAACATAAGGTAAAAGCTGCCATTATTAATTGTTAATTAGAGAAAAAATACTTATATTTTTCCTTTATCAAAAATATAAATTTTACGTAAAAATACTAAGTCGAGTTTGAAAACAGTGATATTATCTGATGAAGTGAGCTTTAGCTGTTTTATAGGTATATTTGAGACGGTTATTTTGTTAATGACCGTATATTTTTGTGTCTAATTTCACTTATGTCTGTAGATTTTGAGTTCCCTATTCAGTGCATTAATTTGGCTATTTCAACTTACAAAAAGCTAGTTAATCTGCATAAAGTTAATAACATCGTATTTGTTAACTTTTAAGATTCAAAAGCAAAGAAAGTTGAGGCGTTTGGTATTGCGATCGCCCCAAAAAATCTCAATCCGACAATTCTAAATTCATACTTCTAAAAACATCCTAACATTGTCTCTAGATTAAAATGTAGTTTTATCAATAGTTTGATAGCTATAGCGAATTGGATAATTAAACTTTAATTAACTTCTAGTTAATGGATGTATCTATTATTTATTAACTACAAAATTAATTGTAAAAATAAATTAAATATAGGAATTTAAGATAATGAATCAACTACAATCAGGAAATTTTAAACAGCGATTAATCAATGAATGGCAACAGGCAATATCAAATTTATCAAGCGAACAATTAAATCAGATATCTCAGCTGTCAAGAGAAGATATTAAAAATATCTCAGAGGAAGAAGATGTAAGAATTACAAATGAAGCTTACCCAGACAATACTCAACATCCATATTTCCTAGAAGGTGCAGACCTGATAATATCATTAAGTCCCAATTTATCTGTTGATGATATTGAATCTTTTGCTCCAGATATTGGTATAACAGGAATAGCATCTTTAGATCCATTGCTTTTTTTTAGACCAGATTTGTGGACAAATCTTGGTATACAAACAATTGTTCACGATATATTATCTCTCTATCAAATAGCTCTGGAGGAAAAAACAGGAGAATCACCAGGAATATTAGAAGCAGTTTATGAAATTGATAGTGTGGTATTATCTGCTATATTTGTACCACTAGAAGCAATATTGGATGATTTTATTTCTTTATTTGATTTTTCTGAATCACAAACTCCAAAAATAACTTCTCCAAGCATTATTGGAGCCTCTCTTGGAGGAAAAATTGCTACTTATTTCGTCAATGATAATTTTGCTAGCCAATTATTAGCAAATTCTATAGGTAAAACTGTTGGCAGTTGGGTTGGTTCAGCAATAGAAAATGAATTTGATTTTAATAATAAATCTCTAGAATCTCTTGCTTTACCTGATCGCTTTATTGGCAATCTTGTATCTATTTCAGTATCTTTAGGTTCTGGAGAATTATCTGAAAATATTATTGACGCATTAAAGATAGAAGATACTCTAACTCAAATGGGAGTAGATACTCTAACTGAAGCAGTTGTTGACTATGCTTTTACTTCGATAGCCAGAGAATATTTTCCAAACTTTGCTGAAAACTATCTACAGATAACAAGTGTTAAAGAAATTACGCGTTTAGATTTAATTAATTCTTATAAAAATGCTCTAGCGTCTTATGCTGGCTCAGAATTTTACAAAACTCTAGTTCGTTGGAATATTATAGGTGAAGGTCAATTAAATCAAGGTTCAGCTATAGGTGGTTCATTGGGTGCTGTAGCTATTCCAGGTCTTGCTAGTTGGCTTGGTTTTACTGCTTTAACAGGGCCAATCGGAATTTTTGTTGGCACAGTTGTTGGTAGCCTTATCGGAGGAGTATTTGGGGATGAAGATTTTCCTCGTGCTGCGTATGCAATTAACATTGTTAATGGAGAGTTTGTCACTCAATTTTCTTACGAGTTAGATGATGGAAATACTGAAATAGCTCGTCAAATGGGTGAAGCTGCTAAAGAAATTCTCAATTTCTTAGCGGAGACTGTTGGTGGTCAATTGATGACTGTTGAGAATGTTTATTATGGTCATTACAAAGAACAATTAGTTTATCAACTACAAGATAATGCACCTGGTAGTAGTAGTTTTCGCACAAGGGTAGGTTTTAGTAATGCTCAAGCAGCGATTGAAGCAGGTGTAGTTTATCAACTTACTAAAACACAGATTGAAGGTGGCGATCGCTACATCAAACGCCTATTTAATAATTATACTAATTCCCGCAGCAATCTAGACGATTTCAACGAGCTATTACAAATTGCTAAAGAATATGGCACTTACCTAGATAATCCTACTTTATATCAGGAATATATTAATAAACTGGCAGCCAACTCAATTCAAGATGCAGATAAAAGAATCACAGCTTTGCAGTCTCATCCTTGGGATAGTTTTGTTCCCGCAGAACTCAATGATGATCTGATCAAAAAAGTTGCGACGAATCTTTTACCAACAACCATTATAATTTCCATAGAAGGTAATGATTTGATTGTCAATGGTGAAAGAATTTACGGTTGGGTAAAAACACAACCAGAAAATAAAATTCAGTTTCTCCAGTTTACTGATGGTAGACTTTACACAATTAATGTAGATAAAGATAATAAGGTTACTCTAAATCTATACACAAAAGACCCCACTATCAGAGATTTTGGTTTAGATATTTTACCTTCTCAAGTACGATTGTCTCTCAGTGGGAATAATTTAAATATTAATGGTGAGATAATTGCTAACTGGTTAACTAATAACAATAACCGTGTAGAAATTCTCCGGTTTGCTGATGGCAGTCGCTTCAAAATTGTTGTAGAGAATGGTACGGTTAAACTAGAAAATGAATTAGTCGCTAATTTTAAAACAGTGTTGGCGAAAGCGAGAGAATTTAACCTCAGTACACCACAAGTTTCAGATAATTACAAAGGTAATAATGTCACTAGAATTATCTCTGGTAACGGCGGTGTAGTTCAAGGTAATGATAATAGCGATGACGTTTTAATTTCTTCCTCAGCCGCAGAAACTTTAAGAGGTGGCAAAGGTGATGATGTTTATCGCTATAGTCTAGGAAATGGTAAAGATACAATTGACGATATTGGGGGAGTCGATGTTATTGAATTTGACAGTAATATTCAACTCTCTAATTTACGACTACAACAGAGTAGCAATAATTTAATCATTAGTATCATTAATCCTAGTAATCCTTCTGCACCCATTACGAATCAATTAACGATCACTAACTTCTTAACTAATAAAATTGAATTTATTCGTCTGGGGAATAATCAAGAATACTTTTTAGACAATTCTAGTGGGCAATGGCAATTAAAAGCTACTAATAATGTACAAACTGCTACTAGCAGCAACACCACCATTCAAGGAACTATCGGTGCTGATGTTCTCCGAGGTTTGGGTGAAAACGATACGCTTTTAGGTGGTGCTGGAAATGATACTTATTTGTACTCTTTTGGTGATGGTTTAAATACCACAATCTATGATACAGGAGATTATGAAGGCAAAGTTAGAGATGGGGGAATAGATACTCTAGTCTTAGGAACAAACACCATCCACAGCCTAAAACTCCAAGATAAAGATTTAATCATCACTGTGTCTTATATTCTCCCTGGGTTTAACGCCAGTGGTGGTAATAACGAAGCACAACCTATTATTATCACAATCAAAAATTGGGTTGATGAAAACAGCAGAATTGAATTTATCCGCTTGGCTAATGGTAAAGATTTTTATCCTACTTTAGCCGCAGATGGTTCGGTTTCTTTACAAGCAGTATTAACTCAAGGAGAGTCAACTTTAGATGTTCAGTTAGATGTACCAGATAATTATGTACTGAGTGCTTATAAATTAGCAGTCGTTGATTTATTTGGTAATGGACTTCAGTTAATTTCTGCTCAAGATTCCTTTGCCATGTCAGATTTAGATAATGATGGTTATCTAGAACAGACAGGATGGGTATCTCCTTCTGATGGGATATTAGTAATAGACCTAAATAATGATGGTCGGATTACTGAACTGAATGAGTTTATTTCCCTAACCACTCAACCTAATGTTACTTCTATTGCTAGTTTAAACAGTAATGGCGATCGCTTACTCAATTCTCAAGATACCAACTTTGAAAGAATCCGAGTTTGGATTGATGCCAATGGTAATCGTAAAGTAGAATTGGGCGAATTAGCGGCATTACATCGTTACGGTATTGACGATATTTCTCTAGCAAGTCAACAGAAAAACTTTGAAGTTGCTGGAAATCTCATCACTGCTTCAACCTATTTTACTCAGCTAGGCTACGAATTTAGAAAACGCTCTCAAATTTTTGATGTTGCTTTTGCTTATAATCCCAACGGCGTAAAGTTAGAAACATTACCCGGAGGAATTAACAAATTTAACTTTGAGAATAAACCCGACATTATCATTGCTGACGATACGGCGGGTAATTTGAATTTAACAATTGATCCCACTATTACCTACGCTGTCACTGGAGGTAAAGGAAACGATATCCTGACCATTTTAGCTAGTAGCACAACAGGGGGAATTCTCAATGGTGGTGCAGGAGACGATACCCTCACAGGTGCAGGTGGTAGCGATATTATCAACGGTGGTAAAGGAAAAGATGTCATCAAAGCTGGTGCTGGAGACGATACAATAACCGTCGATGCAGACGATATTATTACCAGTTTAGATGGAGGAGCAGGTTTTGATATAGTCACCATTGATTTAGATTCTCGTTTACATCTGATTCTCAAAGATAGTAATAACGTCGAAGCTATTATTGGGACTAAAATTAGCAATCAAATTACTTACATTGGAGTTAAACCAGTTCTCATTTCTGGAGATTTAGGTAACGACATCCTCACGGGAGGAGAAGGAGACGACCAAATTGAAGGAGGAGAGGGTAAAGATAAATTATATGGAAATAAAGGCAAAGACTTATTACTTGGTGGATTAGATGATGATAGCCTCTATGGAGAACAAAATGATGACCAATTATATGGACAAGAGGGAGATGATTTTCTAGATGGTGGAGATGGTAATGATATTTTAAATGGTGGGATAGGAAATGATTCTCTCAAAGGAGGTTCTGGACAAAATACTTATATCTTTGGTCGAGGTTATGGAATTGATACTATTACTCAAAATAACAATGCAGATAAAGATATTATCAGTTTCAAAGCAGGTATTAGTCCATCAGATATTACTTTTTGGCGCAGGTCAAACAATGATTCGGAAAAAAATAATCTTTACCTAGCAATTAAAAACACTCATGACCGTCTCATCATTACAGATCAGTTAGTAAATAATGCTTACGGCATAGACCAGTTTACATTTGCTGATGGCACAATCTGGACAAGAGAAAATATTCAAGCTTGGTTACTGCAATCTACCACTGGCGACGATTACTTAGTGGGATATCAAAGTAATGATACTCTTGATGGCGGTGCAGGAAATGACTTATTGAACGGTGGTGCTGGCAACAATACTTATGTTTTTGGTCGCGGTTATGGAATTGATACTATTGCTGAGAATTCTAACACTGGTACAGATACTCTCAGTTTCAAAGCAGGTATTAATCCATCTGATATCACTTTTTGGCGAAAATCGAGTAGTTACCCAGAAAGCGATAATCTCTACTTAGCAATCAAAAACACTCATGACCAAATTATTATTGAAGATCAGTTTAGAAGTGGCCCTTATGGCATAGACCAGTTTGTATTTGCCAACGGGACAATCTGGACAAGAGAAAATATTCAAACTTGGTTACTACAATCCACCACTGACGATGATTACTTATTGGGATATCAAAGTAATGATACCCTTGATGGCGGTGCAGGAAACGACTTATTGAATGGTGGTTATGGCAACAATACTTATGTTTTTGGTCGTGGTTATGGAATTGACACTATTGTTGAAAACTACAACACTGGTACAGATACTCTCAGTTTCAAAACTGGTATTAATCCATCTGATATCACCTTCTGGCGAAAATCGAATAGTTACCCAGAAAGCGATAATCTCTACTTAGCAATCAAAAACACTCATGACCAAATTATCATTGAAGATCAGTTTAGAAGTGGCCCTTATGGCATAGACCAGTTTGTATTTGCCAACGGGACAATCTGGACAAGAGAAAATATTCAAACTTGGTTACTGCAATCTACCACTGGCGATGATTACTTACTGGGATATCAAAGTAATGATACCCTTGATGGCGGTGCAGGAAACGACTTATTGAATGGTGGTTATGGCAACAATACTTATATCTTTGGTCGAGGCTACGCAGTTGATACTATTGTTGAAAACTATAACACTGGTACAGATACTGTCAGTTTCAAAGCAGGTATTAGTAAATCGGATGTTGTTTTCTGGCGCAAATCTAATAGTAGTACAGAACAGGATAATCTTTATTTAGCAATCAAAAATACTAATGATCGCCTCATCATTGAAGATCAGTTTAGGAGTGGCCCTTATGGTATAGATCAGTTTATCTTTGCCGATGGTACAACTATAACTCGGTCAGAGATAAACTCTATGTCTTTACCGAATAATCTCCCTGAAGATAATCTTGTCACTGGAGATGCAAATGCCAACACTTTGGAAAATGCTACAGGCAATGATACCTTAGCCGGGGGCATAGGGAATGATACATATATCTTCAAGCAAGGTTATGGTCAAGATATCATTCAAGAAGGTTACTCTGGCTTGAATAGCTACTATGACACCGTGAAGTTTGGTGCAGGTTTAACTACCAACACAATGGAAATTGTCCGACAAGGTGATGACTTAATTTTCAAAGTTAAAGGTAGTAGCGATCGCCTGACAATTAAAGATCAGTTTAATGTATATGAAGTTTACGCAATTGAAGAGTTTCAGTTTGATAACGGTGCAACTGTTTGGACAAAAGAAAATATCAAACAACATTTATTAAAGTCTACCAATGGAAACGACTACATAGTTGGTTATTCTGAGGGAATCAACAATGAAACTTTAGATGGTGGTTTAGGCAATGACACCTTAGCTGGTGGTTCAGGAAATGATACCTATATCTTCAAGCAAGGTTATGGTCAAGATATCATTCAAGAAGGTTACTCTGGCTTGAATAGTTATTATGACACCGTGAAGTTTGGTGCAGGTTTAACTACCAACACAATGGAAATTATCCGACAAGGTGATGACTTGATTTTCAAAGTCAAAGGAAGTAGCGATCGCCTAACAATTAAAGATCAGTTTAATGTATATGAAGTTTACGCAATTGAAGAGTTTCAGTTTGATAACGGTGCAACTGTTTGGACAAAAGAAAATATCAAACAACATTTATTAAAGTCTACACCTGGAGATGATTATTTAGTTGGTTATTCGTGGGGAATTAGAAACGATATCTTAGATGGTGGCTTAGGAAATGACACTTTAGTAGGAGGTACAGGAGATGATACCTATATTTTCAAGCAAGGTTATGGTCAAGATATAATTCAAGAAGATTACTCTGGCTTGAATAGTTACTATGACACAGTTAAGTTTGGTGCAGGTTTAACCATCCAAACAATGGAAATTGTTCGAGAAGGTAATGACCTAGTTTTCAAAGTCAAAGGAAGTAGCGATCGCCTGACAATAAAAAATCAGTTTGATTATCCCTTTGAAGCAATTTCAATCGAAGAATTTCAATTTGATAACGGTGCGACTATTTGGACAAAAGAAAATATCAAACAATACTTACTAAAATCCACAAGTGCAGATGACTATATAGTTGGTTATTCCGAAGGAATTAACAATGAAACATTAGATGGTGGTTTAGGTAATGACACCTTAGTTGGAGGTACGGGGAATGATACCTACATCTTTAAACAAGGTTATGGTCAAGATATTATTCAAGAAGGTTACTCTGGCTTCAATAGTTACTATGACACAGTGAAGTTTGGTGCGGGATTAACTACCAACACAATGGAAATTGTTCGACAAGGTAACGACCTGATTTTCAAAGTTAAAGGTAGCAGCGATCGCCTGACAATAAAAAATCAGTTTGATTATCCCTTTGAAGCAATTTCAATCGAAGAATTCCAATTTGATAACGGTGCGACTATTTGGACGAAAGAAGATATCAAACAATACCTATTACAGTCAACAGACGGAGATGACTATATAGTTGGTTATTCTGAAGGAATCAACAATGAAACTTTAGATGGCGGTTTAGGGGATGACACCTTAGTAGGAGGTGCGGGAAATGATACTTACATTTTTAAACATGATTATGGTCAAGATATTATTCAAGAAGGTTACTATGCCTTCAATAGTTACTATGACACAGTGAAGTTCGGTAGGGGATTAACTCCACAAACGATGGAAATTGTTAGACAAGGTAATGACTTGATTTTTAAGGTCAAAGACAACATTGATCAACTCACGATCAAAAATCAGTTTGATTATCCTTACGAAGTCCTTTCCGTGGAAGAATTTCAATTTGATAACGGTGCAACTATTTGGACAAAAGAAGATATTAAAAACTACCTTGCCACAACTATTAATAATGCACCCATTGTCCAAAACGCAATTATAGATCAAACAATTGGTTCCAATAGTCCCTTCAACTTCACCATTCCCATAAATACTTTCTCTGACTCAAATATAGGTGATAGCCTCAGTTATACAGCAACTAAAGCAGACGGTACTTCTCTACCTAGTTGGTTGAAATTTAATCCCATCACCCGCACCTTTACAGGCATTCCCACCGTAGGTGATGTAAGCACATTAAATATCAAAGTCGTAGCCACAGACAACAAAAGAGCAAATGTCAGTGATACATTTGCCATCAACATTCGCAACCTCACTGGTACTGCTGGCAACGATAGCATCACTGGCACATTCAATGATGATGTAATTCAAGGCTTGGGTGGCAATGACATCCTGCTTGGTTTAGCGGGGAATGACACCCTTGATGGTGGCACAGGCCAAGATACCATGACAGGAGGCTTAGACAATGACACCTACATTGTCGATAACAGTGCAGATAAAGTAGTCGAAAACGCTAACGAAGGAACGGATACTGTTCGCTCATCCATTAGCTACACCTTGGGCGACAATATAGAAAACCTAGTTTTAACTGGCACTAGTAGCCTCTCAGGTACAGGTAACACACTCAACAATCTCATTACTGGTAATACTGGTGCTAACACACTTAATGGTAAAGCTGGTGATGACATCATTAATGGAGAAGGTGGTAACGATACCCTTAATGGCGAAAGTGGTAATGATACCCTCAATGGCGGTACTGGTAATGACAGTTTAGATGGTGGTGCTGGCGACGATGTAATGCTTGGTGGTGCAGGTGATGACACATACTACACCGATAGCAGTAACGACCAAATTATAGAAGTCTTCAATGAAGGAACTGATACCGTCCGTTCTGCTATCAGTTGGACGCTAGGCTACAACCTAGAAAACCTGATTCTCACAGGTAGCAATGCTATCAATGGTACTGGCAATGCTTTGAAAAATAGTATTACTGGGAACACTGCCAATAACACTTTGTCAGGTGGCGATAATGATGACACTCTCAATGGTGATGCCGGAAATGACATCCTCAATGGTGATGCTGGTAATGATTCCTTAGATGGTGGTGTGGGCAATGATGTAATGATTGGTGGTGCTGGTAATGACACATATTACACCGACAGCATTAACGACCAAATTATAGAAGCCACTAATGCGGGAACTGATACTGTTCGTTCTGCTATTAGTTGGACACTAAGCAATAACTTAGAGAACCTGATTCTCACGGGTAGCAATGCGATCAATGGTACTGGAAACGCACTAGTTAATAACATGACTGGTAACAGTGCCAATAACAGTTTGTCCGGTGGTGATAATAATGACACTCTCAACGGTGGCGATGGGGATGATATTCTCAATGGGGGTAACGGAAATGATACTTTAATCGGTGGCAATGGTAACGATACACTCGTTGGTGGTGTTGGTAGCGATAAGCTAACTGGTGGTGCTGGTAATGATAAATTTGTCTTTAATAGCCTCAGTGAAGGAATCGATACTATTACTGACTTCAGCAGTACAAATGATGTTCTAGTAGTGCAATCGCTGTTAGCCAGCTTCAACTACACAGGCACAAATCCCATCGCCAACGGTTACATGAGAGGCATACAATCTGGGTCAAATACTCTCATCCAAGTTGACGCTGATGGTGTTGGTAGCAGTGCAATCTTCAGCACCTTAGTTACACTCAATAACTTTACTGCTAGTAACTTCAGCCAGAATAACTTGATTTTCTAGGTCAGCAAAACTGGCTAAGGTGGTATAACAGCGATCGCTTCCAGCTTACCTCGTTATCAGCCTACCTTGATTTTGCGCTGCGGCGATCGCCCCTGGATTAGCCGTAAATACCTGAATTCCTGGCACTGTCACATAATCACCATCATCAGTAATAATCTTGTTGATTGATTGTTGATTGATTCTTGTTTTATTGATTCCAGAATGAACAAATCATAACCATCTAAGCATTGATTACTGAACTGAGTTAAAGCATTATCTATGATGTCTTCATGATGTCAATGACATCTGCTTTTACGGTGTAGTTAACTGGCATGATTAACAGGCAGATTGTTCAAGAATCATTTCATTTACGGCTTCACGATACTGCTCATCTGAGTAATAACGCTTTGCATTCTCAATCACTTCATCATAGGTCTGTTGACCAAGAGGACTGAGGTTAGATACAACTAGAAGCTGATCCAGGTCTTCAGGTTTGATATCACGCAATAATTGACCAATAGCAAAATTGAAAAACACAGACAAGAATCTTCTTACACCAGCAAAATCTAGCTCTACTGCCTTTCCTGCTTGCAGTTGAGGATAAATTAAATCATAGATTTGCTGTCCAGCCTTTTGGCTCATACAGTTTTCGCCAATCAGTTCGTAGATTTTGTATTTCATGGCTCTAAACCTTTACTAGAACCTTTGTATTCAAAGTGGTTTGTAGGGGCGGGTTCACCCAGATCATCATTAATAATCGATCATATTTGTCAACCCGCCCCTACAGAAAATGGCTATTAGGCTGTTAATACCTGTTTTGCTGCGACTTCCATCAGTTTCTCGCTGCTGTCTCGCCCTTGTTTTAGTTTGGCTTCTAGGGTATCGCAGAGTGACATCAGGCGATCGCACTTCTCTACAATGCGTTTTTGTTCAGCGAGGGGTGCTAGAGGAAAAACCATATTATTGACAACCCCTGCATTAATATTTGGTGCTTTTCTCAAACTAGCAGCAAAATTCATCCACAAAGGTCTAATTAATTTGATATATAAGTGTAAATATTTAGCATTAACATATTTATTAGGATAAATTCCACAAACTGATTGGTTAATAGTTGTTTCTATACCTAATAAACCTGACTTTCCGATAGTTCCAGCACCACCATACAAAGCTACACAAACTGTTCCAACAGGATAGTATTTGAGGTTGCAATCTAAAACTGCCTGCTTAGTAATTTTTTCTTCACAATTTAATACTGTTTCATTATTTAAATCCGTAGTTTTTACCCAATATTCTGTTCCATCCTCAAAATATTTATGATTCGTCCTATTAGGTGTTGTTCCACTAGAAATTAGAAAAATTTCTCCAATTCTAGTCCATACCCATTCTTTTGGAAGTTCAAAAAGTATTTCATTATCACGGATTGGTTTTAATTCTTTTGGTTCTCTAAAATTTGTCTCACCTAGTAAACGCTTTCTTTCAAATTTAATTTTTTCAAATAAAACTGAAGCAGGTTCATTATTTGGATCTTGACGAGTTAGTTTACCTTGAACTGCCAATTGCAAAATCGCCTGACGCAGTTTAGGAATTGTTTCAGGAATGCTGTAGAGTAAGTCAAAATTATTGCAAATGCGCTGCCAGTGTTGGCGGAACTCTTCGGGATTTTGGGAGGAGAGGAGTTGAGCGATCGCACTCTCATTCATCCTCACAACGCTCTCTTGCTTTTGCTGCTGCCGTTTTTCGATTTCGTCGCAAGTTGAGAGGAGGCGATCGCATTTCTCTACAATGCGTTTTTGTTCTGCAAGGGGAGGTAAACCAAGAGAGAAATCTAAAATATCTTTCCTTCCCATTCCTGGAACTGTAGAGCCAATGCTTAATGCTTGAAATTTCTCATAGGAAGAAATAATTAAGAGATAAATAAACTCGTATTCCAGCAAAATTGGACGTATTGCCATAAGTTGTCGTCCAATTGCCGCTTTCTCCATACTAAGAATATTTGCTTTTCCAACCCCTGCTCCTTTAACTGTTATCAAAATATCATTCTTCTTTGCTAATGCTTTAACGGTATTAGTCCAGCGAGTTGCAACAGGGTTGAATTCTCCAAAATCTGCTGGCCCCGTCAAGTATGGAAGCCCTTCACCTTGATCATTTTGTTCCTCTTGTCCAAGATGTTGACCTGATACCAGTTCGATAAGATAACCAAGTTTTGTATCTACCCAGCCTGGTAAACATTTATTATTGAAATCAAATTTGATTTCAATAAACTCATTTTTCTTATTTTTTTCATTCTGTAATAAATATTCTTTTTCTTCTTTAATTTTTTCTAATAAAACATAAGCTGGTTCATCATTTGGGTTTTGAGGGACAAGCTGACCCATTACAGCTAATTGCAAAATAATTTCTCGTAACTTTGCGATCGCATTTGGCGTATCAGTCAACAATTCAAAATTTTGAAAAAACGTATCTATCTTCATAATTAAACAGCAGTCAAAACAGGCTGGAAAGGTTGCAGTAAAATACCTAAAATCTTATCAACTTCCTTGATATAATATTCAATCTCATCAATATAAACAATCGTTCCATAGCAATTTTCATAACTCTCGGTCATAAATCTCCTCTCGTGTCAAAGGTGGCCAGTCAAACTCAACCGGATGTTCCATAAGTTCATCAATAATATCTACTGCTGCTTGTTTAGTTTGTTTCAGAACAATTACTTTGACAGATTCTCCATCTAGTTCTCCCTTATATATTTCGGGAATTTGAATTACGCCATTTTGAATTTTTGTTTTAAATTCGACTACATTCAGCATATTTAACTCTACTTCTTACACTTCCCAATCTTCCAGCCTTAAACCTTCAACACGGCTAAACTCATTAACATTATGAGTTACTAAAATCAGATTATTAGCTAAAGCGATAGCAGCTATTTGTAAATCATAGGGGCCGATTGGAGTTCCTAGTTGAGTGAGTCGAGCGCGAATAACTCCAAATATCTCTGCGGCTTGGTCATCAAAAGCCAAAGAAACAAAACGATTCAAGAATGCTTTTTGTAAAACTAGATTGCGACTAGGATTATTACTTTTTAATGCTCCGTAAAATAATTCTGCTTTAACAGGTGAGCAAACCGCTATATCAGATTCTAACTTCTGTTCTATCTGACGTTTTAAATTAAGATTTCTACCATTTAAATAAACAATACAAGCATTAGTATCTAACAAATAAATCATTCTATAGATTCTCTTTCTTCATATTCACCTTGAGGATATCTAATAATGGGGTCATCTGCTAAACAACCGTAAGTCACGTTAATAAAATCATGCCATTCTAATTTATTGACTTCATCTTCAGATAGTCCATCAATTGTTTTCTGAACAGGTTTGACTGTAACTGTTACTTCTAACTCAGTTTCTTGCACATCTACAGGGATATCTAAATGTAACATCCCATCTTTACCTACATAGGAGTTGATTTTGATACTTTGCATAGTTTAATTACCTGCCATTTACTTGAATATAGCAAACGATTTCAGATCCCCGACTTCTTTAAGAAGTTGGGAATCTTGTTAATTATTACCTTCTAATGCTTCCATCAACTCAAATTTTAACTTACTCCGCACCTCACCCAACTCAGCCATAAGTTTTTGATGTGCTGCTAACATCTCATCTAAATCTGCGTGTTCTACATCAACTTTGTGAGGATTCTTAATATCTAGGTTGTAATTATTAGCTTTCAAATCTGCAATTGAAACCTGCCAAGCAAATTCATTTTCCTCGCGGTTATCCCACCATTCTTGCTCCGGTGCAAACTCCTCAAAGCAAATCGGCTTAGTTTTCGAGTATGATTTATACCCTGCTGGATAAGGGTGTTCATAATACCAAATCGTTTCTGTTGGTTCCCCTTTAGTGAAAAATAGCAGATTAGTTTTAATACCTGTGTAGGGATTAAATACACCATTTGGTAAGCGAACAATTGTATGGAGATTGCAATCTTGCAGCAGTTTTTCTTTAATCCGCGTTTTCACACCTTCCCCAAACAGCGTACCATCTGGTAAAACTATTGCGCCTCTACCGCCTTCTTTGAGTAAATGAGCAATCAGCACCAGAAATAAATCTGCCGTTTCTCTGGTGCGGAAGGTAGCGGGAAAATTGTCCTCAATTCCATCTTCTTCCATCCCACCAAAAGGCGGATTTGTGATAATTACATCCACCCGTTCGTGAGGACTATAATCGCGCAATGGTCGTGCCAAAGTATTATCATGTTCTGCTGACGGCACATCAATACCATGTAAAATCAGATTCGTGACACAAAGGTTAAAAGGTAACGGCTTTTTTTCAGTTCCGCGAATCGTCCGTTGCAGAATTTCTGGGACATCAGCACTTTGAAAATGTTGGCGAATGTAATCAATTGCTGCCGTTAAAAAGCCACCTGTACCGCAAGCTGGATCAAATACAATTTCCCCTAATTGCGGCTTAATTCTATCGACAATAAACTTTGTCACCGCACGGGGAGTATAATATTCTCCGGCATTACCTGCACTCTGCAAATCTTTGAGAATTTTCTCGTAAATCTCGCTGAACTGTTTTTTCTGATCTTTTTTATTAAAATCAACTTCGTTAAGTTTATTAATTACTTGGCGGATGAGAGTACCATTTTTCATATAGTTGTAGGCATCCTCAAACACCTTACCAATCATCTGCCCACGGGCATCTGTTGCCGTAGTTCTCAGTTCTTTGAGGGTTTGAAATAAAGCATTGTCTACAAAATCTAGTAAACCATCTCCAGTGATACCTTCAGAATCTGCTGCCCAATTCCGCCAACGCAATCCTTCAGGAATCGGAGATTTATAATTATCTTCTAACAGTTCATATTCTTCTTCACGAGCATCAAAAACTTTGAGGAATATCATCCAAACTAACTGGTTAATGCGTTGCGCGTCACCATCAACGCCCGCATCCTTCCGCATGATATCTTGAATAGTCTTAATTGTAGTGCTAATTGACATTGCTTACTTAACTTTTATCGTTTTCTTTATCTTCTTCTGTAGGTGCAGATAATTGTGATGCAGAAGTTTCGCTTTTTTCCTGTGAAGCACCTCTCCCTGGTACAATTCTTTCTGCTTGACTAACAACATCATTTGCTAGTCTTTCACTAAAGCCCACAACAAAAGTAATCGCTAAAAACGCCAGCCACCTATTAATTGGTTTCTCCTCATCTTTAGAAATTGTAATAGGCAGAAGTGTAGAATTGATGAGAGCAAAAACAAAAATCCCTAAAAATGCCCCAATTGCTGGCTTGAATGCTCCCACAAATATAGGAAGTAAGGTTTCTTTATACCGTGGATTGCCATATTGATCCAGCCTCAACATAATACTTACAACACTACCAGTCGCTCCTGACATTGCTGATAATACCAGCAGCACGGATGCCTCATAAAACTCATGTTCTGTCAACTTTATTTGAGTTTTTACTTCTGGCTTTTGTGCTTCTACTAAATTTTCTGAAGATATGGGCTTTGTTGATTGTTCTTTAAATAAAGGTTTTAAATAAAGATTGGATGTACTAAGTATATATGCTAAAACAATCGGTGCTAATAGATGAATAGGTAAAGCTAAGAACAGACCGATAACTACTTTTGTATAAGTTTCCGTTGAATAAAGAAATTTAAAGAAATTATTCACGAAAAATGCAGTGACAGGATTTTCAATTCTCCGTATGAAGTATTCTGCATCTCGCCTAATGTTCCTTGCCAAAACCTTGTTAGAATTTACTTGTAATGCAGAAATTGCCAAATCAAGATTAGGCGCTATTGCTTCAATATGTTCTAGCTTATTTTTGTTATCTTGAACCTTGGCAATTAAAAAAGCAGTTTTTAATCGTCGGTAGATAGATAAAATATGAGAAAGTTCTGCCTGTACTTCAATATCTAACACCGAATTAGATGTAGATAGTTTATCCTGTAAACCTTTAATAGATGAGTCAATGTATTTTATTGGATCGTCCATACAAAACAAATTTAAAGATGATTAACTAGGCTATCTCATAAAGTTGCGTTTTTAGCTGCTGAAGTACATTAAGATATTCTTTTCTACTGCCAAAAAGCTGAATAATTTCTATTGGTGTACCCACTTTATCAAAAGGATGAACCTTCAGCACATCCAATTTTTCAATATCTTCAATCCCTTCATCCGCATATTTATCCAAAAGCGCATCTATTACCTTACGAGCCTGTTCACTATACTTACTAAAGTAATTACGCTTGCGGACATTGTTCGCCCTTTCTTTGCGAGTTAGTGGCGGTTGGTCAAAGACAACATGACAAATTAAATCTAATGGGTCAAAATCCTTACCAATCTCTTGTTCTAACGCTTCCAAAGGTATGCCCATCTCTTGTAACTCTTGGATAATAGCCTGCTTCTGCTCGCTAGAGTGCCATTTCTTCAAGAACGCATCTAATGAAGCATACTCCTGACTAACTGTTTTGCGAGTATAGTCCTTAATCGATTCCGTAATCAGCTTACCGTCCTTGCCGTGGTATTGCTCTCGAATAAAAGCAACCGCCACCTCTTCATCCGCAATTACATACTTCTCCCGCTTTTGCTTGCGGGTAATCTCACCATCAATGACTACCTCATCGTCTCCATTATCGGGCGGAACAATTGGATCAACTGGCTTAGGCTGATAAATTTGTACAGGTTCACCATCAAAATCAGGGTCAGCAAATAACTGTGTTGCTTTCTTAAAATCGATAATGGTGAAGAACATTTTGCCATAGTCTTCATCAATGCGAGTACCGCGACCAACAATTTGCTTAAATTTAGTCATGGACAGGATGCGCTGGTCTAAAACAATCAACTTGCAGGTTTTAGCATCAACACCCGTCGTCAGCAACTCAGAGGTAGTAACAATTGTGGGATATTTACTTTCAGGGTCAATGAAATTATCCAATTCTGCCTTACCCTGAGCATCATCCCCAGTAATTCGCATAATGTAGCGGCTACTCTCCGCCATCAAATCAGCATTCTCATTCACCAACGCTACCCGCATTCGTTCTGCGTGGTCAGTCGTCTCACAAAAAATGATAGTTTTGGCAAAGCGATCGCTTGATTTGAGATAATCAGAAATAATCCGCGCAACTAACTCAGTCCGCTTTTCTAAAACCAAAGTTCTATCAAAATCTCGCTGATTAAATATTTGGTCGGGAATTTCTTTACCATATTTATCCCGTTGTCCTGGCTTGGGTTTCCATCCACTCAAGTCTTTATCAAAGTCAATGCGAATAACTTTGTAGGGAGCTAAAAAGCCATCTTCAATCCCTTGTTTGAGTGAATAGGTAAAAATTGACTCACCAAAATAAAGGCTATTAGAAACTTCTTCTGTTTCCCTTGGGGTAGCAGTCAAGCCAATCTGCGTTGCACTGCTAAAATATTCCAAAATATCTCGCCATGCAGAATCCTCAGATGCGCTTCCTCGATGACACTCATCTATAATAATTAAGTCAAAAAAACCTGGTGAAAATTGCCGATAAATGTTTTTCGCCTCTTCATTTCCCGTTACCGCCTGATATAGGGAGAGATAAATTTCGTAAGATGTATCTATCTGTCGCTGCTTAATTTTGGTCATTTTTGAGCCAAAGGGTTTAAAGTCATTAACTCTAGTTTGATCAACCAAAATGTTGCGGTCTGCCAAAAACAGAATACGCTTTTTCGCCCCCGACTTCCACAACCGCCAAATAATTTGAAAAGCTGTAAAAGTTTTACCCGTACCCGTCGCCATCACTAACAGAATGCGGTTTTCTCCTTTAGCTATCGCTTCAATTGTCCGGTTAATGGCAATCTGTTGATAATAGCGTGGCTGTTTCTTATCAGGGCTAGGATAGTAATCTTGAGCAACAATCGGCTGAATGTCGGAGTTAATTCCCTTCAAATCACAGTATTTTTGCCAAAGTTCCTGCGGTGTCGGGAACTGGTCAAGGGGGATTTCTCGCTCTCGCTGTCCCTCGCTAATTGTGCAGTCGCACATCATAAAAGCGTCGCCATTCGAGCTAAAGATGAATGGTACATCAATTAATTCACCAGTAGCGATCGCTTGCTGCATTCCCGCACTGACAGAGTGATTATTGTCTTTAGCCTCAATTACAGCCAGTGGTACACCGGGTTTGTGATACAGCACATAATCAGCGCGTTTCTGCTCACCTCGACTAGCCAGCTTACCCCTAACAATCACCCTACCTTTTGTCAGCGTCACTTCCTCGCGAATCTGAGTGTTAATATTCCAGCCCCGACTAGTTAGAGCAGGTGTAATGTACTTTGTACAAATGTCACGTTCACTCAAAGATTTCTTGTCAATGGCTTCTGACATAAAAGGGTCGATTTAGAGTTGAGGAGTATAAAAAATGAAATTACATAGCCTACCGTAGAGAATGTTAGGTATGTAACTTGTATTATGCTATATCTCAACCTCTCAATGTCAAATTAGCTACTAATATTGTTGATGGATGCGTTGGTTTAGCTAGCTGCTGCCACTGTATACTAATGGGCGATCGCCTAATCACATAGTTTTGAAGCTAGGTTTTGTTGCTCAGTCATCACTAAGGCTACCACTATGTCATAATTCCTCAATACCTTGACAGATGGCATCATTCATATCTTCTAAAGATTTGAGTGCGCCTTGATATTTTAAACAGCCTGCAACATCATTTAGTGTAGTTTCTGCAAAGGGTTTCTTTGGTTTGAGAAGAATCCCATCACCCATATTAATTGCTATTAATTCCTGTCCGATTTCCCAGCCTGAAGCTTTTAGTAATTCTTCAGGAATAATCACTTGTCCTTCATTTGATATTTTGGTTATTTCCATATAATGGGGAAATTTAGTAATTCTAAATTAGAAGTTTGTTTATACTTCACTTTTATTTTTACATTTTTTATTCCTCAATTGCACCTAGTGATTTGAGGGTAGCGATTTCAGATGAGATTAAACCCTTAACCCTTGTAATGTTCATGCGTTCATAGAAGCGATCGCTTCTTAAGGTTTTGATACAATCACCTGTTTTAATATCCCATACTTTTATTGTTTCATCTTGGCTACCACTAATCAGGGTTTTACAATCAGGACTAAAAGCCACTGACAATACCCAAGTAGTATGTCCCCATAGTGTTTGAAAACATTCTCCAGTGAAAATATTCCACAACTTAATAGTAAAATCTTCACTACCTGTAGCTAGGATTTGCCCATCAGAACTAAAAGCTATTGACTGGACTACCTTCGAGTGTCCTTGCAATATTTTTACACATTCGCTTGTGTCTACATCCCATAATCTTATTGTGCAGTCAGCACTCCCGCTAGCAAGAATTTTACCACCAGGATGAAAATCAACCGAGCGAATTGTTCCACTATGTCCCTGTAGAATTTTTAAGCATTCACCTGTATT
Organism: Trichormus variabilis 0441; assembly: GCF_009856605.1. Classification (NCBI taxonomy): domain Bacteria; kingdom Bacillati; phylum Cyanobacteriota; class Cyanophyceae; order Nostocales; family Nostocaceae; genus Trichormus; species Trichormus variabilis. Next base: position 5,394,506 of record NZ_CP047242.1, read on the forward strand.
TACATCCCATAGCTTTACTTGTGAGTCAAAACCCCCATTTGCTAATGTTCTATTAACGGGATTAAAAGCAACTGAATGTACTGTACCTTGGTTTGCATGAATAGTTGTTAGGCATTGACCTGTTTCAATTGACCATACCTTGAGTGTTTTATCCGAACCACTACTCGCTAACAGCTTACCATCAGCACTAAAAGCAACTGAAAATACCCAATAAGTATGACCATTTAAAATTTTTAGGCATTCGCCTGTATCAATATTCCACAATCTAACTTTCGCGTCAGCACTACTACTTGCAAGCATCTTTCCACAAGAACTAAATGCAACTGAAAATACCCAGGCGGTATGTATTTGCAAGGTTTTTAAACATTTACCTGTGTTGGCATCCCAGATTATAGTTGCATCATTCCCTCCGCTAGCAAAAGTTCTACCAGATGGGTTAAAAGCTACCGAACTGATCCAATTGGTATGACCCTGGACAGTTGTTAAGCATTCATAGGTATTGATATCCCATATTTTCAACGTTTTATCATAGCTACCACTAGCTAAAGTTTGACCAGAGGAGTTAAAGGCTACTGAGCGTACTACATTAGTGTGTCCTTGAATTACATTTAAGCATTCTCCAGATTGAACATCCCAAAGTCTGACTGTGTGGTCAGCACCACCACTAGCAATTATTCGATCAGAATTATTAAAGACAACTGACATTACATTGTCAGTATGACCTCGGAGAATATTCAGACATTTTCCTGTTTTGATATCCCACAAACCTATTGTGTGGTCGCTACTACTACTGGCAATAATTTCGCCAGTGGAATTTAAAGCAATTGAGCGTATAGCATTTGTGTGACCCTCAAGAATTTTCAAGCATTTTCCACTGTTAATATCCCAGATTCGGATTGTTTGATCTCCGCTACCACTGACCAAAATCATCCCAGAAGGGTCAAAAGCTACTGAATATACATGATCACGATGTCCATGTAAAGTTTTTAATGATTCGCCTGTATCAATATTCCAAAGCCTAATTATATTGTCATTACCACTACTAGCAAGTATTGCACCGGAAGGACTGAAAGCAATTGAACGTATTCCAGAAACATGACCTTGCAAAATCTTAAGACATTCTCCTGTCTGGATAGACCATAGTTTTATTGTTTGATCGTAACTACCGCTTGCAAGTATTTGTGCTGAAGGACTAAACGCAACACAAGGGATAATACTGCCATGACCTTTGCAGATTAAAATCTCTTTACAGGTCGCAGCATCTAACAAGCGAACTATGCCATTACCATCACCTGTAGCTAATAGTTTGCAATCGGAATTAAAAGCAACTGAAAAAACTGCTCCTAAAGTTCGTGTAAAAGCACAATTTACTAAGTTGGCGGCAAAAAAATTGACATTTTGCAGATTTACATTGGTAAAATCTGCCCCTTTAATGACAGTGCCGCTTAAATCTTTTCCTTCTAAGCCTAGTGGATCAATCCTCAAAACTAAAGTTGCTGCATTTCCTCCTATGTAACCTACTGCATCTTCACTTTGACCTCTTGTCCTTTCAATCACACTAATCAGAGACTCATTATTACTCAACATCGGCACCAGCAAATCTATTACTGCTTTTGTTAGTGGAGCTTTGCCAAAAGTTTCTCTTAACTTCTCAAAAGACTCCCTTGTAAATGCTTTAAGTGGTGCAATAATATCATTCCATTGACGCGAAAAATAACCAAACCAAGTATAGTCAACAGGGGTTGCACCGCTATCCAAACCTGACTGTGCTTGCGCTAATGCCGTAAAATCTTCAGCTAACGCTCCTAACTCAGCCGCAAATTTATACGCGACAAAAAACTCTAACAGCGACCTATGTGCCGGAGTGTAATCACCATCAGCATTACGGACAAGCATCGTCTGTCCCATCATGTCATAATGCCAGTGGTCTAAATCTTTCTCTTCCTGCACCACAGAATCAAATAAGCGACGAATACGTTCTGGAAACAGCCGATAATTCAGACTCATTTGATCAGTAGACAGCATCTCCCAAGACAGTTCGCATAAAAAATACAACTTATCTGCTAAGGAAGTAAAAGTACGTTCTGCTTTGATATCTCGTTCCATCTTGCGTCGCACTGCATACAGATAAACCCGTGACATATCAATAGGTTTACCGGACTCAATATCTGGCAATGCTTCCAAAATTAAATCAGTCATCACTGGACGACGGGCTAAGTCTAGTAATTGCGAATTGTCCATGACTTGTTCAACTGTGGCTGCTTCAGCTTGGTATAACAACACCTGCCGAATTTGCTCATCGTTGAATTTCTCCAGTTCCAGAACTTCAAATTGTGGTGTTTCCCCAGTTAGTTTATTCGTAGAGGCTTGTAGTTCTGCGTTGAGTAAAGCACGTCCTTCTTTGGACTCTGGGAAATGTTCAGTACGGCAGGTGAGAATAACTTTAGAACCAGGAACTACTACCTTTGCCAGTTCCCAGAAATTGTTAATCATCTGTTGGCGGTCAATTTTTGCTGCCATTTCGTCAAAACCATCGAAAATGAGCAGCAATTTACCCATCCGGTTGAGTTGGTCAAAAACTTCGCTATTTAAGCGGATATTGTGTTGAGTAAAGAAGAAACCCGCCAAAACATTTTCTACATTTAAAGCCTTGGCAAAGTCACGCAGGGTAATTACTAAAGGTAAACGGGGACGTTCAACACCACGTTTTTGAGCATCCTTGTAACGTTGGAGTGCTGTCCAAGCATAGTGAAAGACAAACCAAGTTTTACCTGTGCCGAATTCTCCCAGAATGGAAATATGCTCTTTTGCAGGGTCATCAAGCCACAAGTCGATATAACCATCAATCCAGCCGTCTTCTGCCTCATAACGGCTGACACCAATTCGTCGCTTAGTTACTGGATCAATTTCTTCTTTAGTACAAGCAAGTGGGACATACTTTTGATCAATCTTTCGGCGTTTGATTTCCGCTTCTAACCAATCAAGATAACCAGTAAAGTCAGCATCTAAATCAATCAGTTCGTCAAATGTAAAACAATCTAGATGACGATTTTCTTCCTTCTTGACTTCATCGCGTGCTGCACGGGCAATCCGACGGTTACTTACCAACCAGCCTTCATCTGTTTTTTGTTGATTAACTGATTGACGCAAGGCCATAACATCACTCAGTCTCACTTCTCCCGCAACTCCACGTACAAGAATGCGGTCATAACTGCGGCGGACTGGAACGTTGATAATCCATTCAAAATAATCTTCTGCCCAGATTTCATATTTTTCTAGGCGGTAGCCCAAGGTTTCAAACCATCCTCGCATTTGTTGGGCTAAGGCGATCGCTCTACATTGATTTTCCGTTGTTGCTCCGGCTAATGCTGGATAATTCTGGGCTGCTAATCGTGCTATTTCTGTCCGAATTCCTTCCAGTGTAGGCAATCTCTCTAGTTGTTCTTGGATACTAGCAATCCTTTTATGTAAAGAACCAATCTGCTGACTCATCAGGACATCAGCAGGTGTGCGACTGCGTTTGGCAACTTCAATAAAGACAGTCGCAAATGCAGCTACCTCTCTTCTCACGTCCAGTTCTAAGCTTCTGATTTCATCGCCCAAAGTATAAGAATCAAGAAAAGCATCAACCTCAGACAGTAGAATTGAGGGGTTATTATGACCTAATGCTTTGCGAAAAGCCTGTTTAATTGCTTCTTGTCGAAATAATTCAAGAAATGCTTTTGGTTTGCCAACACCATACTCGACTAAGGTGTAGGCGTAAACACCGCTAAAATCCGCAGGTGGATGCTCTGGATCAAGGTTAAATTGCTGGAGTAACTTAATTACCGTCTCACTACGCAGGATTTTTTCTTTAATCACAGGATTGGCAATGCTAGTAACTGCGCTGATAACTAGATCCAGGTTAATTAAGCTCATCACGACACCCCGAAAATACAGAGCTATCTTGCTAAATAATGCTTCAATACTATTACAAGGGATATCTGAAATATAAAAGTTTTCTTTTATACTTTCTCAAGTATTATCTGAGCATCAGTTTGAAGGTTAATGAATGGCAAGTACTGTTACCAAAATTTCTAACTGGTTGTGTTAAGCCGATTTTTATTAAGATGCTAGAATTAGCCGATCGCTGAAAATGATAAAACTGGCGATCGCTTAAATTCAATTCTATTTTCTTCAATATTTCAAATACACATTGATTTACTTTTGTCAATCAATAGTCTTGATTAAAAATCTGAAAGTCAGGAAATTTTAATATTGTTCTGTTGGGTGTAAATTGGGTGTAGAAATTGTAAAAATAAGCTGAAACTGTTGTGAATAAAGGATTTTATATAGCCTTCCAAGCTATTAATGCGGGTTCGATTCCCGCCGCCCGCTTTCATCTTAAAACCCTTGTGAGTTAACACTTACAAGGGTTTTTCGTAGTTAGACAAAGTAACTTATTCATTAATTTGTATATCCGATGCAGAAGTGGGACGAGAACTTTACTTCCGCATTAAAGCCGAAGAACCAAGTTTCACCGATTGTGACAAAGAATTTTCTCAAGGAACTGAAGCTCAAACAGGCAGATTGCTAGGCCCAGTTCCCATCAGCCAAGCGCATCCGGCGATCGCACAGAAACTAGCAATATCGCAACCAGGGCAGTTATGGCCGCCATATCGATTGGATAACTGGGTAGTAATTGTACGCTTGGGAAAGTTAATTTCCGCCCAGTTAGATGATGTAGCTAGAAACTCATTACTCAATCATTTATTTGAACAGCAAACAATTGTAGGTTAGGTAAAGGATTTGCGTAACACAACACCCTTGTATCTGTTGGGTTGTGCTGCGCTCCATCCAACCTACGTCTAATTACTCTGCTTCTTCATCAATTACTGCACTACGATCAAGTATCAGTAAGTTGCGGAGTTGATCTGTATCTAATTCAGTTAACCACTCTTCGCCTGCACCAACAACCTGTTCCGCTAGTTGTTTTTTACTTTCAATCATGTCGTGGATTTTTTCTTCTAAGGTACCATTGCAAACAAATTTATGCACCTGTACATTGCGGGTTTGACCAATACGAAATACGCGGTCTGTGGCTTGGTTCTCTACGGCTGGATTCCACCATCTATCAAAGTGAAATACATGATTTGCTCTGGTTAAGTTCAACCCTACACCACCTGCTTTGAGAGAGAGAATCATAATTGGTGGCCCCTGAGGGTCGTGTTGAAAACGGTCAATCATTTCTTCACGTTGCTTTTTACTGGTACTACCATATAAGAAAAATACTTCCCGCCCTAGTTGTTTTTCTAAATGTGGTTTGAGTAACTTACCCCATTCTGCAAACTGGGTGAAGATTAAAGCACGTCCCGCACCAGCAACACCATAAGTATTACTCTCCGCTAACACCTCTTCTAACATTTCTTCTAATCGTTGCAGTTTTCCTGAACTGTATTGTTCTAAGGTATTTGTTTTCAGATATTGGGCTGGATGATTGCAGATTTGTTTGAGTTTAATTAATAAAGCTAAAATCATCCCTCGGCGTTGCAATCCTTCGGCCGATTCAATTTCTGCTAAAGATGTTTCTACCACTTTTTGATAAAGTGCAGCTTGTTCTCCAGTCAAACCGCAAAATACTGTCATTTCTTGCTTATCTGGCAAGTCTTGAATAATATCACGGTCTGTTTTCAGGCGACGCAGAATAAATGGTTGTACTAAGGCACGCAATTGATTTAAAGATGCTGCATCACCATACTTTTCAATTGGCATGGCAAAGCGTCTTTGGAAGAATTGCTTATTACCTAAATAACCAGGGTTGAGGAAATCTAAAATTGACCAAAGTTCCTGTAGTCTATTTTCGACTGGTGTCCCCGTTAAAGCAATGCGAAAGGTTGTGTCTAATTGTCGGACTGCTTGTGATTGTTTGGCTTCCGCATTCTTCACATTCTGGGCTTCATCTAAAACAATTATCTGCCAAGAAAGACCCTGCAATGATTTGATGTCTCTATGAATTAGTGAGTAACTGGTGATAACTAAATCATGATTTTTTACTGCTTCTGGAAAAGCTTTACCTTTAGGACGTTTATCACCATGATATTGGAGAACTTTAAGTGTAGGTGCAAATTTTTTCACTTCTCGTTCCCAGTTACCTAAAACAGAAGTAGGACACACTAGTAAAGTTGGTTTTTCTAATACATCCTGTTCTTTAAGATGGAGAAGGAAAGCAATGAACTGTATCGTTTTTCCCAGTCCCATGTCGTCGGCGAGACAAGCACCTAAACCCCAGCGTTCGAGGAATGCCAACCAAGCCGCACCCCTTTCTTGATAAGGACGCAACTTTCCTTGGAAGTTCTTTGGCGTAGGTAATGGTGCAACTGCTTGATTATTTGTCAGCGCCCCAATTAATTCTTGTAATGCGCCAGAGGCTTCAAAGCTGACTACTGGTAATTTCTCAATTACTTGAGTATCCCCACTACTCAGACGTAAAGCATCTTCTAAAGATAAGGCCATTTGGTCTTTACGTGCAGCAAAAAAGGCTTCGGCTGTCTTGATATCTTGGGGACGCAACTCCACCCATTCGCCATTTATTTCTACCAATGGGCTTTTTAAAGCTACTAGTCTGTCAAATTCCCCTTTAGAAATAGTTTGCCCACCAATTGCTAAGTGCCATTGAAAATTAAGCAAACTCTGCAATCCCAAGCGTCCTGGCTTTTTCTTTGGGGTTTCGGCGGAGATTTTCAATCCCAAGCGGTTTGCCCAGCCTTCCCGGTTCGCCAAACTAGGAGGTAAAATCACCCCTAAACCGCTATCTTCAAATCGCCAAGCCACAGCCTTGATAAATTCATAAGCCTGCATGGGGTTGAGATGACAAAATTGCGGTGATTCTGTATCTAAAGTGGGGGCAATGACCGGATACAATCGAGAAGCTAACCCCAAACCTCGTAAAAATGTTTCCTGGGGTTCTTGAATCGATCGCTGTTGATAAATTAGCTGTTCAACAGGATGTTGCCAAATAGTGCCCGCATCTACTAGAAATTCTGGATTATCGGCTGCTTGCAGGAAATAGGCTAGTGTCCATTCAGTTTCTCCTGGTTCTGGAGAACGTAATTCAAAACAGGTGCGAAATTGATTTTTACTTGCTAGTTGATATTGTAGCGGCATCGTCCAAGCCTTGAGCGCTGCTTCCAGCCTTTCCAAACCAACTGCATCTGCATCAACTGAATTAGATGCACCACTTAACCCTTGCAGCCACTGTCGTACCGCCGACGGTAAAGATGCCATCAAGCGAGTTTCCACCACAGGCTGATTCCCCACCATTTCCCGTAATTGCGTATCTATTGCACTATTGAGAAAACCCAATATTAATTCCTGCGGCTGACTAGGAAAATCTATATATATAGGAGATGGAGATAATTCCTCGTTCCCTAATCTCTGATAAGTCCGACAAACCAAAGGCATCTTCGCGGCGAACTTTTCTAAACGAGTTCCATCTACAGCACTATCTAACAGTACTTGCCATTTGGCACTTACAGAATTATTAGGTTGTCGTTGGATAATTGGGAGAAACTTAGACCTAGAAATTAAATCTAAACTCCAACGGGCAATTTGTGACCAAAAACGTAAATCTCCACCTAAAAAAGCATTCTCTGTGCTAGTGATATTTAAAGGTAAAGAAGTTAGAAATTTAACTGCTGCACTAGGAGGAAGACAAAAACCTTCTACACGCCAAGGTTGTAAATAAACTTCAGAGTCTGCATCAGATTCTAAAGCGGCAGAATGCACAGGAGAAATGAAAATTGTTTCTTTCTTACGAGGTTGAGAAATTTCCGTTGGCAGAACAATTATTTGCGAGTGAATTGGTAAATTTGTTGTTGGGGAACTTGCTGCTTTGGAGGTTTTTTTTGCCAACTGTTGTGGTAAAATCTGAGCGATCGCCTGATGTTGAGACTGCAACCACTCGCTTAATTCAGATGCAGACAGAGCCAAGGGATTGAGGGCTATTTCCTCAAAACTAAAATTTACTTGTGGCGATCGCCAAGTTTCCCCCCAAATAAATAAATAACTATCCTGCTCACTTAATATCCAACTACCGTGTAAAATTGCCATGTGATAACTACTCAGACTTTACTTAAATTAATAAATGTTTATTATTGGTCTATTAACTATATTTAGCTAAATAAATATCATCTAAAATAAATGTACGTAATTATTGACATATCAAAAACATAAATAATGAATCTACCTCTATATAAAGTACTAAAAAATGGTTCAACTGTAGAATTAGATTATATAAAACCTCAAGAATATGAAGATGTAAGAACGCTACTCAATTTCGTCATTAATGAAGGTAAAACCTATCCACAAAAACAACCATTATCACAACCAGAATTTGCAGCTTATTGGTTGAGTCAAGATGCCTTTGTTGTTAGGTTATCTGGTGATGATGGTACACAAAAACCGCAAAAAATATTAGGTTCATTTTATATCAAGCCAAACTTTCCGGGATGGTCCAGTCATATCTGCAACGCTGGTTTTATTGTACAACCAGGATTGCGGGGTCAGGGCATAGGTAGATTCATGGGAGAATCCATGCTCTCCCTAGCATCCCAATTGGGTTACGAAGCAGTGATGTTCAATTTGGTCTTTGAAACTAATATACCTTCAATCACCCTATGGCAATCCTTAGGTTTTGATATCATTGGAAGCATTCCTGATGCGGCAAAGCTAGCTGATGGAAAGGTAGTAAAGGCGCTGATGATGTATAGGGGTGTAGGAGTATAGGGGTTTGGGGGTTTAGGGGAAGAGTAAAACTAAATTCTTCCCTTACACCCTTACACCCTCACACCCTCCTGATGTTGCTCTTTGTATGTAACAGAAGCCAGCTACAGGGCATAAATGTTAGGATTGCCACAGAGAGAGAATAGCGTGCATAGAAGGAAAAAAAGCTGAATGGCAGAATTTGAGAAGTCAATATCCTTCGATGGAAGGGATATTCGACTGAAAGTAGGCCTACTAGCGCCCCAAGCTGGTGGGTCGGTTTTGATAGAATCAGGGGATACAGCTGTTTTAGTCACAGCTACGCGATCGGCAGGTAGAGAGGGCATTGATTTCCTTCCCCTGACAGTAGATTATGAAGAAAGACTATATGCGGCTGGTAGAATCCCCGGTGGGATTATGCGCCGAGAAGGCCGTCCCCCAGAAAAAACAATTCTCACCAGCCGTCTCATAGACCGTCCCCTGCGTCCTTTGTTCCCTTCATGGTTGCGGGATGACTTGCAAATTGTCGCCTTAACAATGTCGATGGATGAGCAAGTACCGCCCGACGTGTTAGCAGTGACAGGTGCTTCCATTGCCACTCTCATTGCCAAAATCCCCTTTAACGGGCCGATGGCAGCAGTGCGGGTAGGCTTAGTGGGCGATGATTTCATTATTAACCCCACTTATGCAGAAATCGAGGCGGGAGACTTGGATCTGGTAGTCGCAGGTTCACCTCACGGCGTGATTATGGTGGAAGCAGGGGCTAATCAATTACCAGAGCGAGATATTATCGAGGCGATTGATTTTGGTTATGAGGCAGTGCGCGACTTAATCAAAGCGCAGCTAGACCTAGTAGCCGAACTCGGTCTGGAAATTGTCCAAGAAGCACCGCCAGAGGTAGACCAAACTCTGGAAAATTATATCCGCGATCGCGCTAGCGACGAAATTAAGAAAATTCTGGCTCAATTTGAACTAACCAAACCCGAACGCGATGCCGCGTTGGATGTTGTTAAAGATAATATTGCCACAGCGATCGCCGAACTCCCAGAAGAAGACCCAATTCGTTTAGCTGCAACCGCCAACAGCAAAGCCCTGGGCAACACTTTTAAAGACATCACTAAATATTTCATGCGCCGTCAAATCGTCGAAGATAACGTGCGTGTTGATGGTCGAAAACTCGATCAAGTGCGCCCGGTTTCTTCCCAAGTAGGTGTCCTACCAAAGCGCGTCCACGGTAGCGGATTATTTAACCGAGGACTAACTCAGGTATTATCAGCTTGTACTTTGGGTACTCCTGGTGATGCCCAAAACCTTAATGATGACCTGCAAACAGACCAATCAAAACGCTACCTCCATCATTACAACTTCCCGCCTTTCTCCGTTGGAGAAACCAAGCCCTTACGCGCCCCTGGTAGACGGGAAATTGGTCATGGTGCATTAGCAGAGAGAGCCATCTTACCTGTACTGCCACCCAAAGAGCAATTCCCTTACGTGATTCGCGTCGTCTCGGAAGTGCTTTCCTCCAACGGTTCCACCTCAATGGGTTCAGTTTGTGGTTCCACCTTGGCATTAATGGATGCTGGTGTCCCCATCCTCAAACCCGTGAGTGGTGCAGCAATGGGCTTAATTAAAGAAGGTGATGAAGTCAGAGTCCTGACAGATATTCAGGGTATTGAAGACTTTTTAGGTGACATGGACTTTAAAGTCGCTGGTACCGATGCAGGGATTACCGCCTTGCAAATGGACATGAAAATCTCTGGTTTGTCTCTGGAGGTTATTGCCCAAGCTATTCACCAAGCAAAAGATGCTAGGCTGCATATTTTGGACAAGATGCTCCAAACTATCGATACCCCACGCACTGAAACCTCACCTTACGCTCCTCGCCTGTTGACTATCAAGATTGATCCAGACATGATTGGTCTAGTCATTGGCCCTGGTGGTAAGACAATTAAGGGCATCACCGAAGAAACAGGTGCAAAAATCGACATTGAAGACGATGGCACAGTGACAATTTCTGCGGTTGATGAAAACAAGGCGAAAAGAGCGCGTAATATTGTCCAAGGCATGACTCGCAAACTCAACGAAGGCGATGTCTATGCTGGACGTGTGACTCGGATTATTCCCATTGGCGCTTTTGTGGAATTCCTCCCTGGAAAAGAAGGGATGATTCACATTTCCCAATTAGCTGATTACCGTGTCGGCAAAGTTGAAGATGAAGTGGCGGTTGGCGATGAAGTAATTGTCAAAGTGCGCGAAATTGACAATAAGGGACGGATTAATCTCACACGCTTGGGTATACACCCAGATCAAGCAGCTGCGGCGCGGGAAGCTGCGGCGGTGAATCGTTAAATCGATTGGGGATTTTAGATATTATCTAAAATCCGCGATGCCTCTTTACGTAGGCATCGCCGTAAAGTTTTTCATTATTGTGAATAATCCCCACTAGAGACGTTGTATGCAATGTCTCTGCTGAAACTTATTGGGTCAGTTTGTCGATTTGAGCGAAGTTTGGTAAATAAAAGAAATAGCTTACTAGTTAAGCTTGCGCTTTTGTTCCATACTTAACACCAAGCATTGTGAGTGCTAAACCTTTGCCAGAAACTACTGCCCATGTCAAAATCATTCGCCAATCCTGGCAACACGGCTTCCTAGAAGGTGAAGTGAGTGCTGGTGATTTTGAGTGGCATTTCCAGTGGCATTTTCGTCGGGGAGAACTTTTGGTAAAGCCTTCCCAAGGACGCGCTTTAATCAAAGAACCCCTCGGCCGCTTCTTGGAACAGCAAGATTATCAACTAGAGCCAGGAGGGGACTATGCTTTTAAGATTCGCGCACAATTGTGAAACGTGGGCAGGAGGCTGGGGGCAGGGGAGAATAACTATTGACTATTAACCATTAACCGATTCTGTGAGGCGACTGAGATATCTTTCGATTAAGAGGATGGCAACAATATCATCTATGGGGCGGGGGGGCTGACGCATTCCGTGGGGTAATAACTTGATTAGTCCTTGAGGAGGATACATCTGCCAATAACGATCGCGTGCCTCTAAGGTACTATAACGCTCGTCTACTAAGACAATATTCAATGCTTCAGCTAATTCTTGCTGTAGTTGCTGTTTCCAACGTTTAGCTGTGGTTTGGTTGCCCATAACCAGCATAGAAATGGGAAACTGTTGTCTTAGAGTATTAATGATGGCGATCGCATCTGCGGCAGCAACTACTTGATGATAATATAGTTGCCGATCTAATCCCATCACCGCTAAACCACATTTATCTTTACCTGGGTCAAAACCTAAAATAACTGGTTGTGTGGGAGAAAATTCACTTAAATTCATCATAAATACAAAAATAATTATTCAGAATCCCAATAAATTTTGATAAATATATTTAGGACTTACGCACTGAACCAAAAAACCCTTCTGAGGTTGGTCAATGGTTCATAGTCCACAGTCCAAAAACCTTGATTTTGACTATTGACTATGGACTATTGACAAAAAAGCCAGAAAATTAGTAACACTGCATAAGTCCTAATATTTATTGATTAAGTAAATATTTTTAATATACTTCTAGTATTTTAATTACAACACTCCCTCATTACCCTCAATCCCTGGGAGTTATTTAATATTTTGAATTGCTCACTCCCCATTTTTTTCATTTAAGTACTCAAAATAACTTTGCCATTTTGGATTGCCACTAGTCGCACTCTCAATGGCCCTGCTGTATAAGTATCTTCAGCAGCGATCGCTTTAATTTCTATTGGTTGATCTAACTGACGCAACAAGGAAACGAAGCGCAGAAAAGTACCATCTATTTGGACACCTTCAACAATTCCTGCATTTCTAGCACGAAATTGGGAAGCAGAAATTAATAAATCTAATCGTTGTCGTAACTGATAAGAGGTCATACTGCGAGGATCGGCTGTAGTTGTAGCCAAAACTTCACTTCCAGAAAATACCAGCACATTTCTGGCTGTATCAGCAAAAAATTCTATCTGGTTTTCTCCTCTGACGTAATTACCTGCTGAGAATATTCTGACTACGTATTCTCGACCATCATTAATTTGCTGAATCAGCTGCTCAATTCTATCTGGGGTGATGCGTAGCAGTTCTATATTTGCCGAGTTTGACCCAGGTTCGCTTAATTCTAAACTGGCGTTGCGGTTAGCTTCTTGCAGTAGTTGGAGGATTATCTGACGTGTAGCCGCTACCTGATTAGTCCGAACAACAGCAGAGGCCAAAACTTGACCGCGAACTAATGCTAGTTTGCCTAAACGTAAGTCGCGGTATGACTGATAATATTTTTCTAGTCGCGCCACTTCCTGCTCTAAATAGTCCTGTTGTGTTTCTAATTCTTTAAGCCTTGATTCTCGCTTGGCAATTACCTCTTCTCGCTGTGTAATTTCCAAGTTACGGTTTTGAATTAGTTTATCCAGTTGGGAGATTTTCAGGTCGCGCTGTTGTAGTGCTTGTTGACGGTTAGCTAGTTCTCTGTCGCGTTGTTCTATAGCTTGTTGACGGTTAGCTAGTTCTCTATCGCGTTGTTCTATGGCTTTTTTTGCTTCAGCATATAGCCTACGACGCTCCGTCTTGAGTTGTTCTACTGCCCCTTGTAAGGCTTGTCTTTGATTGTAAACGCTTTGTAGTTCAGCGATCGCTTTTTGATATTGTGTAACTACTTGTCCCAGTCGGCTTTGGGTGCGCTGGTATTGTGCTTGGGTTTGCGCTAAATCTTGCTGTGCTTTTAATTTTTCTTTTTTGGCTTGGTCGCGCTGAGTTTCTGCTTGTCTTTTGTCGGTTCTGGTGGTTTCTAGCTCTTGATTAACTTTATTGCGCTCAATTTCTACCTGAGTTTTTTGCTCTTCTGCGACTTTAAGCTGTTCTCGTTTTTGCCTGAGGTCTTTTTGAATATCTTCTAACTCAAAAACCCCTTTCCGCAGTCCTTCATCAGCAATAAATAAAATTGCCAGGGTAGTTGCTGAAATCAGTCCTCCCGTCAAAATTGTCACCAGTACAGCCGTATTTTTGGGGCGTAGATTAAACAGAGAGAGGCGTGCTTTGCCAACTCTTGTGCCGATGCGATCGCCAACAGTGGCAATTACACCTCCCAAAATTAAAATTGCTGCTATGAGGATGTACCCAGTGGTCATCTTCAGCTACCCAATTGAGTCCAGATACAGCCTACTACTTTCAATCATTATTTGTGGAGAATGGGAGGGTGGCAATAGCTGAAGTTACTCAAGATTTTCGATTTACTTCTAACTATGGGTGTCATTGAAAAAAATATAACACGTACCACCTCTCATTATTCCAATTGTTTAAAGAGTTCAGAAGGCAAGAGCCAAAATTCAGTATGGGTTCACCGTCACTTTGAGTTAAATAAACGGATTGAAGAAACCAACTAAATCTATAATGAGCAGGATTTAGCCTATGGTAATAATTAGCCACATTCTGAATTCTGACTCCTGTATTCTTCTTTAAGTGAACTGTCTGCTGAGAGTCACAGGTTTATGCACAGTAATCTTCTTTTTGTGGATGGAAATCATCTTTTTCTCCCGCAGATCCCCTAGTAGCCTAGTAACAGTAACGCGAGTAGAGCCAATTGCTTCGGCGATCGCCTGATGAGATAACTTTAAATCAATAGTGATTCCATCTGCACAAGGAACACCAAAATCACGACAGAGAATTAACAGAAAACTCACCAATCTCGACCCCATATCCCGGTGCGCTAAGGTCTCAATCATCATCTCTGTTTGCAGAATCCGCGAAGACAGACCCCGCAGCATCAACATCGATAACTCTGGATTTTCCTTAAGTGCTTGCTCAACTTGTTCAATTGGTGCAGAAAGCAATTCTACTGGAGTAAATGCCACCGCATGGTAAAACCTATCCGACTTGTTTCCTGTCAACAAAGACAGGACACCAAAAACGCTATTTTCCCGTAGTAGTGCTACTGTAATCTCTTCTCCTGCCTCGTACACCCTGGAAAGTTTCACAGCCCCTTTCAAAAGAAAGTAGACTCGTTCGGCAGGATCGCCAGGAAAAAAGATCGTTTTATTGCGTTCAAACGTTTCGACAACAGGAGGAAAAGCTCCGGTTGCCATCTGACGAAAAACATTTGCTAGGGCCTTATCTTGTGTCACGATCATCTCCCTTCCCCTACCCAATGCCGGAATAACAAAAAACTAAAAACTAATTACCTAAGAATACACCTGAAAAATCAATAAAGCACCGTTAACCTTTCTGTACTTTCCTATACTCAAACGTACAACTTTATGGTTATTTGTTCATAATGATACCCAAATTTTACTATTTTTAGCTAGCAGTTCTTGATAGATACTTCTACTTTCTCTAACCATCAGGTTTTTTGCAGAAAAAATTAAGTAATCTTGAAAATATCTTAAGAAATAACAAACATTTTATTCTAAAAAACGCCCTTAATAATCATCATTTTTGCTAACTATGTATAAAACAAAGATAAAGGGTTTGGATAAGGGTGTAGGGGTATGGGGGTGTAGGGGTGCAAATTTTTAAAACCCTTACACCCAGTCTCAACAAATAACTTGGTTGCGTAAGTCCTATCTTGGTTCAGGCAGGCTGTTCTTGAGTAAGGGGGGAAAAGAAAAATTCTGACCCTCTTTCCTCCCTGCCCTCCCCTGCCTCCCCTGCCTCCCTTGCCTCTCTTGCTCCCCTCCTGTCCCCTAAACATTCTTTCCAGTTAAACAGCAAGAAAATTCCCAACATAACTTGATTACCTCTTCTACTGGGTAGTGATTTCTGTCAAGCTGTACAAATGAATCGATCACATTAATGACAACAAAAATCTCTATGCTGAATCTGACTGGAAAAAATGCCTTAGTTACAGGTATCGCCAATAATCGTTCCATTGCCTGGGGGATTGCCCAACAACTGCACGCAGCTGGAGCCAACCTTGGTATTACTTATCTACCAGATGAACGTGGCAAATTTGAGAAGAAAGTTTCAGAACTCGTAGAACCCCTCAACCCCAGCTTATTCTTGCCTTGTAATGTTCAAAATGATGAACAAATTCAGTCTACTTTTGATACCATCCGCGATAAATGGGGCAGGTTAGATATTCTGATTCATTGTCTAGCCTTTGCTAACAGAGATGATTTGACTGGAGATTTTAGCCAAACATCCCGTGCTGGTTTTGCCACGGCTTTAGATATCAGCACTTTTTCACTGGTGCAGTTAAGTGGTGCGGCTAAACCTCTGATGACCGAAGGTGGTAGCATTATTACTTTGTCATATTTGGGTGGTGTCAGAGCTGTTCCTAACTACAACGTTATGGGAGTTGCTAAAGCGGGATTGGAAGCTAGTGTACGTTATCTAGCATCTGAACTCGGCTCTCAAAATATTCGCGTTAACGCCATTTCTGCTGGCCCCATCCGTACCTTGGCTTCTAGCGCCGTTGGTGGCATTTTAGATATGATTCACCATGTAGAACAAGTAGCGCCCTTACGTCGGACTGTGACTCAGCTAGAAGTTGGCAATACAGCCGCCTTCTTGGCTAGTGATTTAGCTAGTGGTATTACTGGTCAAGTCCTGTACGTAGATGCAGGATACGAAATCATGGGGATGTAATAAAATCTGGGTACTGGGTATTAGGGATTGGGGATTAGGTATGAGGAACAAACAAGGTGGAAAAAGAATGATTTTTTCACCACTTTTTCCTTATATGCCCAGTCCCCAATCCCCGATCCCCAATCCCCAATCCCTAGTCCCTATGCAAATCAGCGATTATCCCCAACTTAACTTATCCTCAGTCCCTCGGATTGCTTCAGTACATCGCATAACTGGGGAAACGAATGTGCAGGTTACTGTCAATTTGGATGGTACGGGAATTTGTACAGCAGCTACTGGCATTCCCTTTTTAGATCATATGTTGCATCAGATTTCCTCCCACGGCTTGATTGATTTGGATGTCCAAGCCAAAGGAGATTGGGAAATTGATGACCACCACACAAATGAAGATGTGGGTATTACTTTAGGTCAAGCTTTGGCTAAGGCATTAGGCGATAGAAAAGGTATAGTCCGCTTTGGTAATTTCCTCGCACCTTTAGACGAAGCTTTAGTACAGGTAGCACTAGATTTTTCTGGTCGTCCTCACCTCAGCTACGGCTTACAAATTCCTACCGAACGTGTGGGAACTTATGACACCCAATTAGTTAGAGAATTTTTTGTGGCATTAGTCAACCATAGCCAAATGACTCTGCACATTCGCCAATTAGATGGCATTAATTCCCATCACATTATTGAGGCGACCTTCAAAGCCTTTGCCAGAGCAGCCAGAATGGCTATAGAAGCCGATCCTCGCCGCGCTGGGACGATTCCTAGTTCTAAGGGGGTTTTGTAAGAAGTAGGGGGCAGGGGAAGCAGGGGGGCAGGGGGCAAGGGGGAGAAATCCCCAGTCACCAGTCACCAATCCCCAATCCGCAATGCCCAGTCCCCAAAATTTGCAACAATTAACAAACCTATAGCGATCGCGCCTATCTTCCTGGGTACTTTATAACCAATGCTGCGTAATCACTAGTATTTGTTAATTAACACCCAATGCAGTCTTTTACAGACACCCCGGATTCTCAATTAACTACCAAAAATACCCCGCCGGTAGTGATGACTTCTGATTTGCGAAAAGTTTATCGCACTGGCTTTTGGATGAATCAAAAAGTTGTTTCCCTCAAGGGCTGTTCTTTGACGGTTTACCAGGGGGAAACTTTTGGTTTACTAGGGCCGAATGGTGCAGGTAAAACTACTCTGTTAAAGCTATTGTTGGGAATTATCCGTCCAAGCGGTGGACAAGGGTTATTGTTGGGTCAGCCATTAGGCGATCGCCATATCAAGCAACGTGTTGGTTATTTGAGTGAAAATCCCTATTTGTATGAGTATCTTACTGGTTGGGAGTTTTTAGAGTTAGCGGCTGGTTTATTTGCAATTCCTGCTGCTGTGCAACGTCAACGCATTCCTGAATTATTGGATTTGGTGGGTTTATCTGTAGCTGATGCCCAAAAAAAACAGATGCGCCGCTATTCTAAGGGAATGCTACAGCGTGTTGGCATGGCTCAGGCACTAATTAACGACCCAGAGTTGATATTTTTGGACGAACCCATGTCTGGTTTAGATCCTCTGGGACGCTACCGGATGCGGGAAATTATTTTGTCGCTGAAAGCCGCAGGTAAGACGATTTTCTTCAATAGCCATATTCTCAGTGAAGTGGAGCAAATATGCGATCGCATCGCCATTCTTTCACAAGGTGAATTAATTTGCTCTGGTTCTCTGGATGAACTACTGGGTAGTCAAAACACATACCATGTTAAAGGTCAAAATGGTGATTGGGAAATTCTCAAAAAATGGTTGGCAAATTTAGTATACGAACCTGATGGTTATTGGCAAGGTACACTGCAAGAAGATTATTATGATTTTCTCGCTAGTGTGCGTTTGATGGGTGGACGAATTATTTCTATGAATTTATCTCGTCAATCGTTAGAAGAGTTTTTTATCAAACAAATTCAAAAACAAGATACATCTTTGCATGACGATAAGTAGAACGACTTGAAAAAACCAACCGATGTTAAGTCATGTAAAAACACTAGGATTCAGTTTGTATAAGGACTTTAGTCATTTTTTGATAACTTTAGTTCTCACTACAAACATTTAATTATTTACCCTGTTCTACTCAATTGATCAATCAGAAGTATAGCCATAGCTAGATAGATTATGACAACACAATGCTTTCAAGTCTGTCAACAGTCAACAGCTATATCTCAGCAAAAATACTAATGTGGAAATTATATTGCACAGATGTTGTTTAGTAAAATCAGTCAACCTTTACTATAACTTCACTAAAAATTCAAACTTTGGAAAAAATATTTGACCGGATTAAGATAGTTTTTCTAGGAAAATGAGAATTGTCGGGAAACTTCAATACTTAAGTATAGTCAAGATTAAAATGTTTAGACAATACTTTACCGATGGTAGTCTCAGAGTTTAAAAAATATGCTTAACACAGGTTCGCTGAAATTTCTATCACAGCCAGCTGTGGGTGCAGCTTTGCTAACTGCTGCTCATCTCGTTGTGCCGTTTGCCAGCGTAGCTCAGGGACAACAAGTATTTCCTAATTCGCAAACAGTACCTCCTAATAACCAACGAGTATCACCACCAGTACAAGTAGATACAAAATACTTGTTGGGAGGCGGCGATCTAATTCGTGTAAATGTATTTGAAGTTCCCGAATATGGTGGTGAATACCAAATTCCTCCAGGTGGAGCTATCAACCTACCTTTAATCGGCAGTGTTTCAGTTCAAGGGTTCACGACAGAACAAGCAGCCGATGTGATCACTGACAGATATCGCAGGTATCTCAAACGTCCCCAGATTTCCGTCAATCTTTTATCCCCTCGCCCCATCAATATCTTAGTTGCTGGAGAAGTCACACGCCCAGGCTCTTACACTTTGAGCTTGCAAGGCGGTGCAGGTAATAATCCAGGGGTACAATATCCCACTGTATTGGCTGCACTCACAACAGCCCAGGGTGTTACCTTAGCAGCAGATGTCACTCAAGTGAAGCTGAGACGTAAAACCAGTAGTTCTACAGAGCAAATCGTGAGCCTAAATTTGAAGGAACTCATCCAAACTGGTAGCTCTTCACAAGATATTACTTTAAGAGATGGAGATGTTATAGTCGTGCCAACTGCTACTAGCTTCAACGTAGCAGAAGCACGTAATTTATTTGCTGCTAACTTTGCTGCTAGCCAAACAGCACCGCGCACAGTAGCCATTATTGGTCAAGTCAATCGTCCTGGCTCATATCTTGTGAGTGCGGGGGCGACAGAAGCTCAGGCTGGTGGGACTGGGGCTAGTGGCAGTGGTTTACCCACGGTGACACGAGCAATTCAATTAGCTGGCGGTATTACCTCCCAAGCAGATATTACCAAGATCAAATTACGCCGACCCACAAGGACTAATGGCGAGCAAGGTATAGACCTAAATCTTTTGGAATTATTACGTAGTGGTGATGTTAATCAAGACGTAATTGTCCAAGATGGAGACACAATTGTCATTCCTACTGCTACTGAGGTTAACCCAGCACTAGCGACGGAATTAGCAACTACTACCTTGTCGCCTAATACAATTCAGGTTGGTGTGGTGGGTGAAGTTAAACGCCCAGGAGCCGTAGACATTAGACCAAATAGCTCCTTAAACCAAGCACTACTCGCGGCTGGTGGATTTAATGACGCTAGAGCGCGTAGCGCCAGTGTGGAGTTGATTCGTCTCAACCCCAATGGTTCAGTGACAAAGCGTGAAGTAAAAGTTGACTTCAACCAAGGAATTAACGAAGAGACTAATCCCATACTCCGGAATAATGATGTTGTGGTAGTTGGTCGCTCTAATATAGCTAGAACGGGTGATACGCTGAATATAGTAGCCGGCCCTCTTGGTATAATCTTTAACTTCTTAAGATTTTTCGGACTTTAATCTTTCTCTGGGGACGTAAGTAATTAGTTTCGTCCCCGGATTTCCTTTGAATTTATCAGAGCAGTTGGGCGATAGTGCGATCGCCATTTATTTTTTAATATTAAATAAATATTAATTATTTACCTTCGTCTCATCACCAACTATATGGTTGCTTTGGTTGGTAACGAGTCATAGCTAATAGCCTTCTGCCGCTAGCGTCAGCAAAAAAGTAATTGTGTTTTACCATTACCAGTTACCGTTCGGCTGACGCTCACGGTGAAGCCCATGACCCATTACCAACCCCACAGATATTACAAGTATTCAAACAGACATGATAATAGACTTAAATGTAGGGCATGGTAGTACCATGTCCTTTAAACTAAAATTGCCCTAAAAGGTAATAGGAGCATATATGGAGCCAATTATTGCTATAGTCTTAGCGCTTATCGGTTATGCCTTAGGATCGGCAAAAATTATTAATGAAGGGAATGCAGCCCTTGTTGAACGCTTAGGACGAAGACATCGCACACTAAATCCCGGCTTAAACTTTATCGTGCCTTTGGTTGATCAGGTGGTGATGGAAGACACCACACGGGAGCAATTTATAGATATCAAACCTCAAAATGTCATCACTAGGGATAATATTTACCTAGAAGTTGATGCTATTCTTTTCTGGCGTATCCGGGATATGGAGAAAAGCTTCTATGCAATTGAAGACTTGCAGGGAGCGTTGACACAACTGGCGACAACCACACTCCGGGAAGTGATTGCTCAAAATACGGTAGAAGATACCAATGTCACCAGAGATGAAATGAACCGAACCATCTTAAGTGAGTTGAACAGCACAACAGCAGATTGGGGGGTTGAAATTATCCGGTTAGATATTCAAAGAATTACACCACCGGAAAGTGTGCGGAAAACTATGGAAGAGGAACGGGCGGCTGAATTCAAAAAACGGGCGCTAATTTCCGAAGCTGAAGGAGAACGTCAAGCTGCTATCAAGAAGGCAGAAGGAACAATGACTTCTATGCAGATAATTGCCGAAGCATTGCGTAGTAATCCCGAAAGTAAAGAAATTCTCCGTTATTTGGTCGCTCAAGATTATATTAATGCTAGTTACAAACTAGGAGAAAGTACCAATGCCAAGGTTGTGTTTGTAGACCCAGGCAAATCCGGTGAATTGATGAAAGAGGTTATGGCGGAGACCGTAAATACTGATGGTAATGGGAAGAGTGGGGAGCATGGGTAGAGAGTGGGGAGCAGGGAGCAGGGGGGAATAGCTCAATCCTCAGCACTCAATAACTCACCCCGAAAGAGTGCATCAGCAACTAGAGATACATCACGCATCTCTTGCACATCATGTACTCGCAGGATATCAGCCCCATTGAAAATTGCAGCGCAACAAGCCGCAGCTGTTCCCCAAACTCGTGCTTCGGGATCTGGTTGATTTAAAATTCGACCGATAAAACTTTTACGGGATGCGCCTACTAAAATAGGACAATTTAGCGCCCGTAATGAACCTAAGCGGCGTAGTATTTCTAAATTTTGTTCGTAGTTTTTAGCAAAGCCAATACCAGGATCAATGATAATTTTTTCGGGTTGAATACCCAAGGTTGTGGCTGTGGTAATTTGGTTAGCTAAAAAACTAGAAATTTCTCCCATTAAATCCTGATATTCAGTAAATTGCTGCATAGTCTGTGGTGTACCACGGATGTGCATCAATATAATTGGTACGCCAAAAGTTGCCACTGTGGGCAACATTTGGGGGTCAAATGTGCCACCAGAAATATCATTAATAATATTTGCTCCAGCTTCTATAGATGCTTTAGCTACTTCTGCTCTAGTTGTATCCACTGATATGGGTACAGGAATTTGCGATCGCAATATCTGGACTATTGGCAATACCCGCTCCAGTTCTTCTGTCAGAGTGATTTGCTCTGCTCCTGGTCTAGTAGATTGACCGCCGACATCGATAATATCAGCACCAGCAGCCACCAGAGCTTTTGCCTGGGCTAAAGCGGCAGATGTAGTATTAAATTTACCACCATCACTAAAACTATCTGGCGTTACATTTAAAACACCCATTAAATAAGTACGCTGTCCCCAGTGGAAACAGCGATCGCCTATGATCAATTTACTGCACATAGTGATTAGTCATTGGTCATTAGTCATTAGTCAATAGTCATTAGTCAACAGTTTTGGACTATGGACTACGGACTATTGACTGTAGATTATTTACTGATAGTTCACAATTCGGGCGAAACTTGCAGCTTCTAGACTTGCTCCGCCCACGAGAACGCCATCAATTTCTGGTTGAGCCATAATCTCGTCAATATTATTTGGTTTGACTGAGCCACCATATTGAATCGGCACATCAGGATTCTTCAATTGGCTACGAATTAAGCCAATAACTCGATTAGCCTCTGTTGTTTCACAAGTGTCACCAGTACCAATTGCCCAAATTGGTTCATAAGCAATTACCAAATTCGTCTGATCGACATTTATGAGGTCTTTGTCTAGTTGGCTGACAATTAGTGATTCAGTTTCTCCAGAATCTCGCTGTTGTTTGGTTTCGCCTACACAAAGAATCGGCGTTAACCCATACTTTTGAGCAGCTTGGAGACGTAAATTAACTGTCTCGTCTGTTTCCCCAAAAAATTGTCGTCGTTCACTATGACCGACAATGACGTAACGGACACCAATTTCTGTCAACATTGGGCCAGAAATTTCACCAGTGTA
Source organism: Trichormus variabilis 0441 (assembly GCF_009856605.1). Classification (NCBI taxonomy): domain Bacteria; kingdom Bacillati; phylum Cyanobacteriota; class Cyanophyceae; order Nostocales; family Nostocaceae; genus Trichormus; species Trichormus variabilis. The sequence continues at coordinate 5,417,452 of NZ_CP047242.1, forward strand.
GGCTCCATTTTCTGCCCAGTGGACGTTTTGCGCTCCGAGTTGTACAAGGCTACCATGTAGACTCTGAGACAAAATGGCCAGATCAGTGAAAGGAACGCAAAGCAGCACTTCCCGTTCTTGAGGTGTTTCCTCTAATGCAGGCAGAAATTCTTTTAAGAACTCTTGAGACTCTGCCTGGGTTTTGAACATTTTCCAGTTACCGGCAATAACTATTTTCCGCACAGGTGATTTAGTCAAGTTCCTAACGCTACTAGATGCACTTTTCAGTTTATGACTTTTTGTTAGTCATTTAGTCATTAGTCATTAGTCATTTGTCCGTTGTCAATTGTCAGTTGGTACTCCCATCTGTTCTCCAGCTTGCTTATTTGCCGAATATCCTGCGAAAAATTACTAGGATGGAAAATAAAGCTAGTTTAAAAATTAAAATTTAAAATATAGAACTGATATGACCTCGATATTACCCTTGCCTGATCCTCAACCAAGCGATGCAACCAATACGGATACAAGTTCTCTCAACTGGGAGGAAGAACTTGATAGTGCCATTTTTAGCTTTGAAGATATTCAAGCAGAACTCAACTATAAACAAGCACAATCGGCGCTGCGGAACTTAGTGGGCAATATTGACCTCAGTTCTCAGGAAAAGGCTGGCTTGGAGTCAGAAATAGCTGATTTAGAAACCATGTTGGGGAAGTTAGACAGCATGGTGGTACAAATCGCTGCTTTTGGCATGGTGGGACGAGGTAAATCTTCTTTACTGAATGCCTTGGTGGGGGAATCTGTATTTGAAACGGGGCCTTTACATGGTGTTACCCGTGCGGCTCAACGGGTCAATTGGCGGATTAGTGAAGAGGCGATTGGGGAAACAGAACGGGCTTTGCGTGTCACTTTACCATCGGTTGGGCGATCGCAGGTAGAGTTAATCGATACCCCTGGGTTAGATGAAATTGATGGGGAAACCCGCACTGCTTTGGCGGAACAAATAGCCAAGCAAGCAGATTTAATTTTATTTGTGATTTCTGGCGACATGACCAAAATTGAGCATGAAGCCCTTTCTCAATTGCGAGAAGCAGGTAAACCCATAATTCTGGTGTTTAACAAGGTAGACCAGTATCCAGAAGCCGATAGGATGGCAATTTACCAGAAGATTCGGGATGAACGAGTGCGGGAATTACTCACACCCCTAGAGATTGTCATGGCAGCTGCATCACCACTGGTAAAAACTGCTGTGCGTCGTCCCGATGGCAGTAGGGGGGTGCAGGTGCGTACAGGTAACGCTCAAGTTGCTGAACTCCAGGTGAAGATTTTGGAGATTTTACAACGGGAGGGCAAGGCTTTAGTTGCATTAAATACGATGCTGTTTGCCGATAATGTAAATGAGCAATTGGTGCAGCGTAAATTGATGATTCGGGAGCAGAACGCGAATCAGTTGATTTGGAAAGCCGTCATGACTAAAGCAGTGGCGATCGCTCTCAATCCTGTGACTGTGGTAGATATACTGAGTAGTATAGTAATTGATGTTTCTCTTATTTTAGGTTTGTCTAAACTCTACGGCATTCCCATGACGGAAGCGGGTGCTGTGCAGTTACTACAAAAAATCGCCTTGAGTATGGGGGGTATTGGTGTTAGTGAGTTACTGGCAAACTTGGGATTAAGTGGGTTAAAAACTTTACTGGGAATTTCCGCCACAGCTACAGCCGGTGTCGCCATCGGCCCTTATATCTCCGTCGCACTAACTCAAGCCGGGGTGGCTGGTGTGTCTTCCTACGCTATTGGGCAAGTCACCACAGTTTATTTAGCCAATGGGGCGACATGGGGGCCAGACGGGCCGAAAGCCGTAATTAACCGGATTTTGTCTACCCTGGATGAAAATTCCATTCTCAATCGCATCAAGGATGAATTGCAGGTAAAACTCCGTAGAGAATAAGTTGTAAGGCTTTAGCCTTTTCTTTAGGACTAAAGTCCTTACTACAAACTTGAATTATGACATCGACTCAAGGCCCCACCCTTGTTACTCGCATACAGCCGCGACCATCGTTATAAACTTGGAAAATGGGATACTGATCTGAGCGGACTAACAAACCGACATACTGAGATGCACTCATAGCACTATCACAAATAGTTGTTGGCTCACCAGAGCGGAATGCACGATCTGACCAAGTACACTGGCCGGGAGATATGCCTTGGGGTGCTGCGCCTGGCACCGCTTGGAAACCAATTCGCACACCGTTGCTGCCATTATTGCGTATAGATAATGTACCACCACCACGACAGGTTAATGGGTAGCTTTGTTGAGCGGAGGCAGTATTTATCGGTAGAGTCGGGGTTAAAATAGTAACTACAGCAGTAATTTTAAGTAAATTAGAAAATACTTTCATCTTTCGACTCCTAGAAATTGATGGGAGAGTAAGACCAAATTGCTCTTCCAATGACTCTTAGGTTTGATGAAAAATTTTTATGCAGTCTTTTGGATAAAAACTATGATGCTTTTAGCTAAAACATCATGACAGATCCAATTAATACACTGAGTCGTTTTTTACTATGAGAATTTAACTACTGATAAATTTAAATATTCTCCCTTACCCACTTTCTAAATGCCCTCAGCGCTGGGCTTCTGCCTAAAGTGCGACTTTGTTCAACAAACTTGGGAATTGCTTCTACAATTGGCAAGTTAGGAAAATTGGGACTAATTGCAGACTCGATATATTTACCATCCTGAAAAACATTAATTTGTAGCTTTCCTGTCTCATATCTCCACAATTCAGGAACTTGTAATGCTTCATAAGCATCAAGTTGGGTTTTAGAAGTAACATCAACTTCAATAACTAAATCAGGTGGAGGATCAACCGTTAAATCGATTCGCTCTTTACCTATCATCTGAGCATAATTTTGAATATAAAAGGAATCATCTGGCTCTATACCAAAACGCATATCTTCACGTTTAAAGGTAGTTGAGCCAAAGGATTCACAATCAATTTCTAACTCTTCCAAGATAATTTTTACCAAATCCCCAATGATGACTTTGGCTACCTCATACTTAGGTAACGGCATTCTCATCTCCAATGTTCCTTGACTGTAAGCCAACCGAGTTGCCCGATGGTCGCCTAGTTCCGCGAGAATTGCTTCAAATTCTTGCCAGCTAACATTGTGGAGTCTAACTCTATGTCCCGGTGGCACACTTAATTGTCTGAATTGAAGTGTTACCATAATCAATATCAAACTAAGAACATATAAGGTTATGGTAGCAGTAAAAAAGAAAATATTAACAGATATTTAATTCTTTTAAAATATGCTGTTGAAATTTTGTTAAACCATGTTTTTTAATTGTGTAATATCCATTATAAATAGTAGTTTCTAATCAGCAATAGCTCATAGATAATTGTTGTTTAAGATTGCCGATTAGCAATCACCACAGATGTTTTAATTATCCAAACGGTCATGACGTGAAAAAAATTGGAGTGATAAATATTACCACTCCAAGATTCTGAATAGAGGAGACATTTGTTAACTGATACTACTTGCCATTGCCGTTACTACCATTACCGTTACTAGCAAGTACGCGTTCAGCAAGCTTTTCTGGGACTTCTTGTAGGTGGTCATAAGCCCAATGGAAATAACCAACGCCGAGGGTGAGCGATCGCAGTTCTACAATAAAGTTCTGCATCTCGGCTTGTGGTAGGTAAGCAGAAATATTATCCCAACCTTGCCAATCTTGTCTGCCTTCGTAGCCCAAGATTTGCCCCCGTCTACCACTCAACAATTGCAGTACCTTAGAGGTAAATTCGCTTGGTGTGGTCACTTCTACCCGCAGAATCGGCTCTAATAAGGTGGGTTGGGCTTGGGGTATGCCTGTTTGCATAGCTAAACGGGCGGCTTGCTTGAAGGCTTGTTCGGAACTATCAACGGTGTGATAGGAACCATTTGTTAATGTCACCGCTACATCCACCACAGGGAAGCCCAAAGGCCCGTGTACAAGGAATTCCCGCACACCCATTTCTACCCCAGGAATATACTGTCTAGGCACTACACCGCCAACAATGCTTTCCTTGAAGTTGAAGCCTTCACCCCGTGGTAGGGGTTTGATATCCAAGAACACATCACCGAACTGTCCATGACCACCGCTTTGATGTTTGTAGCGTCCATGTACTGAGGTAACTGGTTTACGGATGGTTTCTTTATAAGGTACTTGTGGCAGGTGGGTAGACATGGGCAAGTTATATTTGCGGCGCAGTCTATCCAGGGCGACTTGCAAATGAATCTCGCCTTGTCCCCACAAAATCACTTCATGGGTGTCACCGTGTTGTTCCCAAGCTAGAGAGGGGTCTTCTTCTAAGAGTTTGCTGATAGCACTACTGAGTTTTACTTCATCGTTGCGCTTTTCTGGGGTGATGGCGAGGGCGTAAACTGGCTCTAATTGTTGGGCTTTGGGTAATTCTATTGACTGTTCTGTGGAGATGGTATCCCCGGTTTTAATTCCTTCTAAACGACTGAGGGCAACAATTTCACCTGCACCGACTTCGTTCACCGACTGCTGTTGTTGTCCCATGAGGTGATAAATTCCCCCAGCGCGCACGCCGTTGAGGACGATACCATCGGTTAATTTGCCTTGCCAAACCCGCACGAGGGAGAGTTTGCCACCTTGGGGTGTGTAATAGGTTTTTAAGACTTGGGCTATGGGTGTATTACTAGCTTTACCTTTGAGGCGACGGGCGGCGGTGGTTTCTGGTTCGGGGGCTTCCCTGAGTAAAGCTTCTAATAAAGGTCTGACACCATAATCTTGTTCAGCGACACCAAAGAAGACGGGGACTACTAAATCAGCCCCTAATTCCATTTTTAAATCTTTGAGGATTTCTTCTTGGGGTGGTTCAATATCTTCTAAAAGTTCTTCCAATAAGTGGTCATCAAAATTTGCTAGGGCTTCGAGCATTTCTGCCCGTGCGGTATGTTCTTCTTGTTTGAGATGTTCAGGGAAGGGAATGGGGTCAGCTGGTGCGCCGGGATGATATTGATAGGCTTGTTCACTCACCATGTCGATAAAGCCGGTGAGTTGTTCCCCTGCCATGATGGGGTATTGGTGCGCTACTAAGGGACGACTGGAAACTGCTTTGAGGGCGTGTAATGTTTCGAGGACATGAATGTTTGCTCGATCCATTTTATTCACAAAGACAAGATGGGGAATTTCCCAATCGTCTAGGAATTTAAATAGAGGAGCAAGGGTGAGGACTCTTTCACGTATTGGTTCGCAGACTACAATTGCCGCATCAACACCCATTAAAGCGTTATATGTTTCTTGGGTAAATTCAACGCTACCCGGACAGTCTATAAAAGTAAAACGAATGTCGTTATACTCAGCGCAGGCGGTGCTGATTTCTACGCTCATGTGGCGATCATGTGATTCACTCGCACTATCCCCAACTGTGTTACTATCCTTAACGCTGCCTTTGCGAGAAATCGCTCCTGTGACAAATAATAAGCTTTCTAGTAAAGTTGTTTTTCCACTTAAATAAGGGCCGACAATGGCAACATTCCGCGAACCTAATCTGACTTTTTCGCTCATAAAACCTCCCTTGCGGTAAGTCTCAATACCGCATTGCCCTGTTTTTTCAAAGATGAATAATCCGAGAATTACCCTCTCTTTAATTTGTTATTATCCTTCCTTTAATCAATGATGAAAAAAATTGTAGCCTGTCGTAAGATTTACTTTAAGAAACGTTAAGCGATACAAACTTTAATGCAGAATCTAAAATTTTTGTTAAAACGTAATTTTGAATGTCAGTTTATTTGAAGTAAAGATAACGGAAATTGTTGTGAGTTAGCCCATCAATGAGATTACCATTCTATAAATATCGCATAGTAGCGTTGCTGAGTTTGATATTACTAGGTGAATGCTTGACACCAGCCAACGCAACTATCCCCGCCATCCCCAAACTATTAGCACAATATAGTCTTCCTACAGCCCCAACCTTATTAAATCAGGGATTACAGGCAATTCAAGCTGGGAGAATCCAAGATGCGATCGCCGCTTTTCAATCAGCCATTCAGTTAGATCCTAACCTAGCCGCAGCTCACTACAATCTGGGTTTAGCCCTGCGACAAACCGGACAATTACAGCCAGCCGCCGACGCATTTTATCGCGCTACTCAAAGTGACCCCAATTTTGCTTTAGCCTTTGCTAATTTAGGCGGCTCATTATTAGAAGGTAATAATTTACAACAAGCAAACGACTATTTGCAACGTGCATTGGAATTAGAACCCAGGCTGGGTTTTGCACATTATAACTTGGGTTTGGTGAGGCAGCAGCAACAAAATTGGGAAGGAGCGATCGCCTCATTTCAAAAAGCAGTAGAATTGAGTAAAAATGCACCTGAGCCTCATTATTATCTAGGACTTTGTTATTTACAATTAGGTAAATTAGATGAGGCAAAAAATGCTTTTAATCAAGCTATAAAAATCAACCCACGATACTCCGAAGCTCATTATAATTTGGGCGTTATCTTATTTAATCAAGGCAACTCCCAAGAAGCATTAATAGCCTTTAGAAATTCGGCCGAAGCTAATCCTAATTATCCCAATGCTTATTACGGTGCAGGATTAGTTTTCACCCAATTAAATCAATATAGTGAAGCGGCGAAAGTATTTAATCACGCCAGGAATTTATATAATACCCAAGGTAATCCTCAATGGGCAAAAAATTCTGAACAATTGTTACAACAAGTACAAAATTTAAATTCCGTACCACGCGGAGGTAATAATAATTAACCTACGCTAAAAATAAAATATGGGGTGAAATAACTAATGTCGTCGCAAATTAACCCCTCTTGACATGAACAATAAAATACAAAAGCGTACCAAGAGTAGATTTCTATTTTGCGATCGCTGGTTAGATCGCCATGCTATTGTTCGTAATATGGAAGCTTTTCAAGATTTATTAGTCATAATCTTGTGTTTAGCTTTATTTGCCGTGATGTTAATCCAGTTGTGGGGCATATTTGTTGCCATCACACAGTCACTAGACTATAAACACATAACGGCAAAAATGCTATTTATCTTGATTTTGGTCGAATTATTTAGACTATTAATGGTCTACTTGCAAGAGCATAGCATTGCTGTAGGTGTAGCTGTAGAAGTGGCAATTGTATCAGTACTACGAGAAGTAGTTGTTCACGGCGCACTAGAAATTTCTGCAATTCAGACAGGTGCAATTTGTGGTTTATTATTTATCCTGGGTGCATTACTGATAGTTTGTGCCAAAACACCACACATGGATTGCATTAGTGCAAATACAAAAATGTGTCCGATTTTTTATCAAGGGCGTAAAGAAAAAGAAACAGATTTTGAATTTCAATATTCGCGCCGTTGTGACAAAAATCAACCTTTGGGGTAATTGGAAATCAAAAATCTCACGCATAGACACAAAAACCCAAATAAAAACTCTGCGCCTCCGCGCCTCTGCGTGAGATAGCCTACCCTACTACAACCAACGCGCAGCATCTTTAGCGTGATAGGTTAAAATCAAGTCAGCACCAGCACGCTTAAACCCAGTCAGAGTTTCCATAACTACACGCTGTTCATCAATCCAACCATTCAGCGCCGCAGCTTTCACCATCGAATATTCACCAGATACATTGTAAGCAGCCACAGGTAAATTACTGGCTTCCTTCACCCGCCAGATAATGTCCATGTAAGCCAAAGCCGGCTTCACCATCAACATATCAGCCCCTTCAGCAATATCTAGTTCAATTTCTTTGATGGCTTCGCGGGAGTTCCCAGGGTCCATTTGGTAGGTTCTGCGATCGCCAAATTGTGGTGTAGAATCTGCTGCATCCCTAAATGGGCCATAATAAGCTGAAGCATACTTAGCAGCATAGGACAAAATTGGCGTGTCTTGAAATCCAGCCTCATCTAAACCAGCGCGAATTGCCTGCACAAAGCCATCCATCATCCCGGAAGGCGCGATAATATCCGCACCAGCTTTGGCTTGGGAAACTGCGGTTTTCTTCAATAGTTCTAAAGTAGGGTCATTTAATACTCTTCCTGTCAAATCACCCACTTGCAAATAACCGCAATGACCGTGACTGGTATACTCACATAAACAAGTATCCGCAATCACAATTAAATCAGGTACGGCTGATTTCACCGCAGTCGCCGCCTTCTGGACAATACCGCAATCATGCCAAGCACCTGTGGCATCTGTATCCTTATCTGCGGGAATACCAAACAAAATAATTGCCGGAATGCCTAAATCGTAAACTTCTTTTGCCTCTTCGACAATTTTATCTACCGATAGTTGATAGACTCCAGGCATAGATTTTACTTCATTGGCAATTCCTTCACCTGGGACAGCAAACAACGGGTAAATCAAATCATTGGTAGTCAATACAGTCTCACGTACCATGCGGCGTAATTGGGGATGGGTACGTAAACGACGAGGGCGATGTGTTGGAAACATAAACTTTTGTAAAGAATAACAATGGTATGGACACAAAACAAAGCGTCACAAAAGTCTGACGAAACTCCGTTGTTGTCGGACAGACTACAAAAAGTGCTTAACTGTCCTTTGCCCTACTCTGCTTCAAGTTGTGGGGCAATTTTGTATTTTACCTTGCTGTTGCGTGTTAGTTGTCAGTTGTCAGTGTTGTGGATGGGAATTTTTCCATTCGGTAGGCATCTGTATTACATCTCGAAAATCGAGAAGTTTGAAAATTTTATTTGTTAATAATCAGACAATTGAGATTTGACGAAATAGGCGATCGCCTATTTTTAAATTCTCAATTTTTAGGATACATTTATGATAATTTTTATTAAAAAAATTGTATGCCAACAAGAAACGAAGGAAGCAGACAGCTACCTTTGAGGGCAAACATCACCTAAAAATCCAGCAAAGCTAAACTGTAATTATCATTCCATAAAACTACGGGTTAATGAGCAACTGATTTGCTGATTTAGCTTTTTTTTAAACACCATTAAAGCTTTTTGAGTTCTCTGAGAGAATATTTGAAAAGTTATGAATGATAATAAAGACCCCTCTCCAAACCTCTCCCCGAAGCGGAGAGAGGCTTTGAAACCCCCATTCCCTTGTAGGGAAGGGGGGCTAGGGGGTTTAGGTTCTTAAGATTTTGATGTTTAAAATAATACTTTTCAAACAACCTCTGAGAACTTATACCAATTCTCTATGAAGCACCGAATAAGTGATGTAGAGATGTTGCATGGAACGTCTCTACAGTCCAGAATCAAGCACATCTTCATTCAGAAACGGTATTACACACGAAAACGAAATATCAAGTGTTGGGACAAATATGTAGGGTATTAATATTTAAAACCCCTACACCCCTACACCCCTACACCCAGTCTCAAAACACAACCTGCTTGGGTAAGCCCCATCAGCTATTCTGCTTTTAATTTTTAATTCCGAGCAAAGCGACGTGACGAGCATCGTTGTTTTAAGATGAAAAGACTCGCTAAAGTAGAAAAAAAATTAAGTTAAGTTACATAACGAGGAAGTTAATACAATTTATGTCTACTGAAATACAGACGGAACTCCACCAAGCTGTTGAGCTTCGCCGCAATTTTGCTATTATCTCTCACCCTGACGCGGGTAAAACTACCCTGACTGAAAAACTACTCCTGTACGGAGGTGCAATTCACGAAGCTGGCGCAGTCAAAGCCCGCCGCGCCCAACGTAAGGCAACTTCAGACTGGATGGCAATGGAACAACAACGGGGTATTTCCATTACATCTACAGTATTACAGTTTGAGTACCAAAATTGCCAGATTAATTTGCTCGACACACCCGGACACCAAGATTTTAGTGAAGACACTTATCGCACCTTGGCGGCGGCTGATAATGCGGTGATGTTAATTGACGTGGCTAAAGGTTTGGAACCCCAAACGCGCAAGTTATTTGAAGTGTGTAAATTACGGGGCTTACCAATTTTCACATTTATTAACAAACTTGACCGCCCAGGTAGGGAACCACTGGAACTATTAGACGAGATTGAGCAAGAATTGGGATTACAAACCTACGCTGTTAACTGGCCGATTGGTATGGGCGATCGCTTCAAGGGTGTTTTTGACAGAAACAAGCAACAAATCCACCTGTTTGAACGTAGCGCTCACGGTAGCAAGGAAGCCCGTGATACAACTGTCGAGTTGGGTGACCCCAGAATTGAAGAGTTATTAGAAGAAGATTTGTATTACCAACTGAAAAACGATCTAGAACTTTTAGAAGGTGTCGGCCCGGAATTAGATTTAGATTTGGTGCATCAAGGCAAGATGACACCAGTTTTCTTTGGTAGTGCCATGACAAACTTTGGGGTAGAGTTATTCCTCAAATACTTCCTCAACTATGCCCTAAAACCAGGTGTCCACATCAGCAGCGTCGGTGAAGTCGCCCCCACATACCCAGAGTTTTCTGGTTTTGTCTTTAAATTACAAGCCAATATGGACCCCAAGCACCGAGATCGGGTTGCTTTTATCCGGGTCTGCACTGGTAAGTTTGAAAAAGATATGACAGTTAATCATGCTCGAACTGGCAAAATTGTGCGCCTATCGCGTCCACAAAAACTGTTTGCCCAAGAACGGGAATCGATTGATGTAGCTTATCCAGGTGATGTGATCGGTTTGAATAATCCAGGTGTTTTTGCGATCGGGGATACAATTTACACGGGGCAAAAGCTGGAATATGAAGGGATTCCGTATTTTTCACCAGAACTATTTGCGACTCTTCGCAACCCCAACCCCTCGAAATTTAAGCAATTTCAGAAAGGCATCTCCGAATTGCGTGAAGAGGGCGCAGTGCAAATTATGTACTCAGTTGATGAAGCCAAGCGCGACCCAATTATGGCAGCTGTGGGTCAGTTGCAATTCGAGGTGGTGCAGTTTCGCTTACAAAACGAGTATGGTGTAGAAACCATTCTGGAACTACTACCCTACAGCGTCGCCCGTTGGGTTGATGGCGGTTGGGAAGCTTTGAACAAGGTGGGACGTATTTTCAACACCACCACAGTCAAAGACAGCATGAACCGCCCAGTTTTACTGTTCCGCAACGAGTGGAACTGTCAACAGTTACAGGGAGATCATCCAGAGTTAAAACTCAGCGCGATCGCTCCAGTTTTTTCTAGCCAAACAGTAGAATAATTCAAAATTCAAAATTCAAAATTCAAAATTAAGAAATCCATTCATAGCTACTGGACTGTATTAATGACGAATGACGAATGACGAATTAGAAATTGCGAGGCTGGAAATTACTGGCATTTAAAATCAGTTCAACAAAACTCATTACTCAAACATCAACTCAGAAACCCCTGTCAAGCTTAGGTTTTTTTATTTTGAATTTTGAATTTTGAATTTTGAATTGATACCGCGCTGTTGCATCACCGTAGATCAATTAGCAGAGATGGGAGTGCCAGAATTTCTATGCCTTCACATACTGAATCGGCTTTGGAGGCTGGTTTAGCGGCCCTCAAGCAGGGAAATTATCAAACAGCGATCGCTCAACTAGAACCCATCGCCACCCAGGGGAATGGAACGGCTAGCCTGCAAGCTAGAGTGGGTTTAGTCATGGCCTATGCACGCAGTGGCGAACTCAAGAAAGCGATCGCCCTGTGTCAAACTCTAACCGAAAGCCAAAATACCCAGGTGAAAGAATGGGCTAATGTTGCCCTGACACACCTGACAAAAAAACGCAAAAAGCCGCAAAATCCTGATCATGCAGCCGCAGATACATCTCCAGCCGCAACTACCAAGCCTCACTACTCATCATCTGTGCCATCTGTAGGCTTGCAAAATAGATATGTAGGTAACAACGGCTTATTAAACTCTCCAGGCTATACCCAACCCAAAGAATTTGGGATTTATTGGCGACAAGCAAAACGCGCCAAAGTCTGGCAACCTTTAAAAAAGCCCAGTTTAATACCTTTGCGGTTGCTGTCAGTAGGAACATTCATTGCCCTGTTTTGGGTGCTGAAAGAAATCCTCAAGTCCGTTATGGCAGCCATTAACATCACCTTAGTGAAACTGCCTTACGTAGAACCATTACAGCTGTTATATCGAGATCCTAGCAGATTGATATTAGCCATTTTGTTCATAGCGATCGCTGCATCCCCTTGGTTGCTAGATTGGCTACTGGCTTATTTTTATGGACAAAAAGAGTTATCTAAAGACCTATTGCCTAATTACAGTCGGGAAACCTCCCGTGTTCTACATCGCTACTGCCAACAGCGACATTGGCCGTCACCCCAACTACGAATTTTACCCATAGCTGCACCCATAGCATTAACCTATGGAAACCTACCCAGAAACGCCAGAATCGTTGTTAGTCAGGGGTTATTAGAACAACTGGCAGATGATGAAATTGCTGCTATTTATGCCGCACAACTAGGACAGATCACTCACCAAGATTTTGTCCTGATGTCATTGCTATTGTTGATCACCCTACCAATTTATCAATTGTATCAGCAAGTTGCTGTATGGGCAGACAAATTATCCAAAGGCGCATTTCATTGGCCGTTGACCATTACTTCTAGTTTGCTTTATGGGTTGTGGTGTGTGTTGACTGGTACGGGGTTGCTTTACTCACGACTGAGACCTTACCATAGCGATCGCCTAGCGGCAGAAGTTACAGGTAATCCCAATGGCTTGACTCGCGCCTTGCTGAAAATTAGCATCGGCATTGCCAATGATGTAAAAAGAGAAGAACAAACCAGTGGTTTATTAGAAAGCTTAAACCTCCTGCTACCAGTCAGCTATCAACAAAGCATTTCTTTAGGGAGTATTGCTGGTCATTTGAACTTTGAATCTTTGTTGATGTGGGATAGTATCAACCCCTATCGTCGTTGGTTAACAGTTAATAATACCCATCCTTTAATAGGCGATCGCATCCGTAACCTCTGTCAAATAGCCCAGCATTGGCATATAGATCCAGAAGTTCATATAACTAGCCAACAATCACTCAGTGAACAGACATTACAAGTCACCCATCAATCATTCTTACGGCAAACTGCTCCTTTTTTAGGAGTTCCTCTAGGTTTTGTCTTTGCCGGATTGATTTGGCTAGTTTGGCAAACTGCCTTTGCCCTCAAGTTTTTAAATTTAAAGTGGATTTATGAAGATTTATCTTTCGTGACAGGTTGCCTACTCATCGGCTTCAGCATTGGTACAGTCATCAGGATGAACTCCTTTTTTCCCAACATTAAGCAAAGCAACATCCACACAGATCAACAACTACCCCACCTGTTAGCAAATCCCTCTAGCCTACCCATAGATAGCGTTCCCGTGCAGTTTGTCGGCAAGTTATTAGGTCGCCAAGGCATGAGTAACTTTCTATCCCAAGACTTAATTCTCCAATCCAGCACAGGCTTAGTGAAATTACATCATGTTTCTTGGCTAGGACAACCAATTAATCCCCAGGATTTGGTTGGTCGGCAAATTATTGTTACAGGTTGGTTTCGCCGAGGTGCTACACCCTGGATAGACATCCAAACCATCCAAACCCAAAGTGGCAAAACTATTAATAGTCCCCACCCCATCTGGTCTATTATCTTGGCAGTCGCAGCCCAAGCTTGGGGAGCCTATATTTTCCTTGTAGGTTAGCCAAGGGGGATTAGAGCGCAGCCTTTACAGACGCGATTAATCGCGTCTATATTAGCCAATGGAAAATGAAAATGTAAATAAATATTGCTATTTATTTTAAAAAATGTTACATTTTCTTAAGAAAAATAAGCAGCCCAATTAAACAACTAGCGAGCTTGGTTGTATCTATTAGGCTCCTTGTGCCAATCTATCTGTTTTATCCTCCCAACACAGCAGCAAATCGACCAGCCACAGGCTGGTTTTTGTTTCTTTTATTTATGCTTGAGAAAAAAAAGTACTTTATGCTAGGATGCCTCAATGCAAATGCTAGAAAAGTGTATGATGAACTAGCTACGTAGAAAATACCGTGGTAATGTAAAGAGTGGTATTTAACTCTGCGAGCCAGGGCAGACAAAAAATTATTACTGTAGTAGGCAGTAAAATAACAAATTTAAAACTTTTAGAATTAAGGTGGTAGTAGTTGAGCGTTGGTACGCTCTATGATTAAACAAGCTTGATCCCAACAAAAAACTGTATTGTATAAGTTGACAGTTTGGAGTAAAAAATTGGTTTACGGCAGTCTTGGTCAATAACCCATAAAAGTCAAAGCCAAGCAATTGATTTGTTGCCTTGCCATGTTCACCATGTTCATTTAACTCTGGAGGTATAGTTCATGTCCGTGCGCCTATACATAGGCAATTTGCCAAAAGAAGAAATAGACCGTCAAGAATTGCAAGCGGTTTTTGCCGCAGAAGGCGATGCTGTGACGACGAAACTCATCAAAGACCGCAAAACAGGCAAATGCCGTGGTTTTGGGTTTTTGACAGTAAACAACGATGAACAAGCTGACCAAATTATCGAAAAGTATAATGGTCAGATGTTCAAAGAAACGCCTATCAAGTTAGAAAAAGCTTTACCACGAACCAAAGGTGATGAAGGTGAGGAGCAAGCAACTCCTAAACCAGCAACTACCTCTGGCGGTCATGCGGCTCCTAATACAAACAAAGAAGGTAGTCGTCGTGACAAAGGCGCTAAGAAGTCTCGACGTGGCGGCGGTAATCGGGAAAATACCACCACAACCACTACTGATTCCGATGCTATTCGTCCAGATCCCCGTTGGGCTTCTGAATTAGAAAAGCTGAAGCAGATACTAGCAGCTCAAGCCACAAATTAAGTGAGCATACTGAGAAATTAAAAATTAAAAGTCAGAATTTTTTTGATTTTTAATTTTTAATCGTTAGTAGATAACAATTAACTATCTCAATGGTTAAGTGTCACTATTTTTGTAAGTGCATTGGGCTATGCTCCAAGTTAGGTGTTAGGGTTCCGCCCGCCGCAGGTGATTGCTACTTTTGACCAGTAAATACTGATAGAGGTAGCGATCGCCTAAACAAAAGTTTAGCTCACTGCACTTGTCGAAAATAACTAAATCTTCTTCTATCTTCCAGAGTCAGAAGTGCCAAGGTGAGGGCAAGGTACGATTCTTCCACTGGAATTATGGCAGGGGAAAGAGGCAGGTTTCCGTCAATTCACTGAGCTTCAGTCGCACGGAAAAAGGCTTAAAAGCCACCTGTTACCGGGGTTTTAGAATGATTCTATTTCCTAATCTATCTGGCAACTGCTATAGTTTTGATTTCTTACGTATATCTAACTTGGATTACAGTAAAAATTGAATAAAATTTATACCCCTTGAGTCTCAATGAACATCAGACTAGACTCAAGGGGTTTTTGTAGTTAGGGACTTCCAGATAAAAAATCATTCAAAATTTAGGGTGCGTCAGTGGGATATAACCTAGCTATCCTCCTACATTATTCATACTGACGCACCCTACCACACCTTAGAATGGTGTAGGTTGGGTGGAGGAACAGAACCCAACATTCTCAAGACTTTGTTGGGTGACGCTATCGTCACACCTAACTTACTATTCTCTTAACTCCATCCCCTTGTGGGTGGAGTTTTCGGTAATAGGGACAACATTTACCAATTACCAATTACCAAAATCGACTCTAGTCTCCTGCCAATATTTTTCAGAAGGTGAGATGCTCCACATTAGCAGAATATAGCAGAAATCCCCTGCTTTCCTCTTGGTTATTCCTTGTGCTTTTTGAGAGCCGTAATTTTTTCCTAGAAAGAATTTAAATCATTCGCAAAAGCAGAGAGAGAAGCAATTTTTCCTATATTCGATATTTTTTAAATTCTCCGATGACAACTTAAACTTGCTCAGAGTTTTTCTATCAAAACTGTATTGAAAATTACAAAATTCTTATTTACTTATTAGTAACATTGGTGACTCAACTCTTAATGACGATAGTCATTTAATTTAATGAGCAAAATTAAGTAATTACTAGGAATATTTAAGAATACAAGCAAAGTTAACAAGTAAATTTACGGAAACGAAGGGAAACTTTTCAGTAAAAATACGGTTAATTTAAAATTAACTAATTGATAATTCGCGTATATTTGCTGAACTAATATGATCACATATTGGTGAAATAAACCTATGAATTTGTAGCGCCAAAAAAAGCATATCTGCACATTCATCACTATCTAAATAGAAGTTCATCTATCACAGGCATTAGATATACGCATAAGCACCTGTATATAAGGATATTAAATGTAGATACTGACCAAAAAAGCATAATTCTCGCAGTATATCTATAACAATATTTGACATATTAAATTAAAATAAAGATTACTCAATGTTCCTACATAATTCACGCATATAGTGGTGTCAGTACACCAACAACTGACCGCGACTTTACTTAAAATCAGCAACACACACAAACTATGAACTCTAACACTGAAAAACGCATAGCTTTAATTTCAGTTCACGGAGACCCAGCAATCGAAATTGGCAAAGAAGAAGCTGGAGGGCAAAATGTTTACGTGCGCGAAGTGGGTAAAGCACTAGCCGAATTGGGATGGCAAGTGGATATGTTTAGCCGCAGAGTGAGTCGTGAACAAGAGTTAATTGTTCACCACAGCCCACTTTGTCGGACAATTCGTTTAACAGCAGGGCCAGAAGAATTTGTACCAAGAGATAATGGCTTCAAATATTTACCAGAATTTGTACAACAACTGCTTCGATTCCAAAAAGAAAATAACGTCAATTATCCATTAGTGCATACAAATTACTGGCTTTCTAGTTGGGTGGGAATGCAGTTAAAAGCAATTCAAGGAAGCAAACAAGTTCATACTTATCACTCTTTAGGAGCAGTCAAGTACAAATCTATAGATACAATTCCTTTGGTTGCGACCAAACGTTTATCAGTAGAAAAACAAGTATTAGAAACAGCAGAAAGAATCGTTGCTACCAGTCCTCAAGAACAACAACATATGCGATCGCTAGTTTCTACTAAAGGTTACATTGATATTGTTCCTTGTGGTACAGATATTCACCGCTTTGGATCAATTGCTAGACAAGCCGCAAGAGCTGAATTAGGAATTGATCAACAGGCAAAGGTGGTCTTGTACGTAGGACGTTTTGATCAACGTAAAGGCATAGAAACCTTAGTACGTGCCGTGAATGAATCTCAATTGCGTGACTCGAATAAACTCAGGCTAATTATCGGTGGTGGTAGTACTCCAGGTAATAGCGATGGCAGAGAGCGCGATCGCATTGAAGGCATTGTGCGAGAATTAGGCATGACGGAAATGACTAGTTTCCCAGGCCGCCTCACCCAGGATGTCCTCCCTGCTTACTATGCTGCGGCTGATGTTTGCGTTGTTCCCAGCCACTATGAACCTTTTGGATTGGTGGCAATTGAAGCAATGGCAAGTGGTACGCCTGTAGTAGCCAGTGATGTTGGTGGACTTCAGTTTACGGTAGTTTCCGAGAAAACCGGTTTATTGGTGCCACCAAAAGATATTGCTGCCTTCAACGTTGCAATTGATAGAATTTTGATGAATCCAGAATGGCGGGATGAGTTAGGCGTTGCTGCAAGAAGACACGTTACCCACAAATTTGGATGGGACGGAGTAGCCAGTCAACTGGATGGAATATACACTCAATTATTGACACAACAGGTTAAAGAACCAGCATTGGTAACTAAGTAGAAGCTTTTTAGCCTGTTATTTCACTGAATTAATAGGTAATTAGTAATAATCAAATACTGATAAATTAGGGATAGGATTCAAAATTATACCTCTTCCCTAAATTTTTTGTCTTTATTCATCATAATTAAAATATCCCTACATCAAAAAATTATTGTTGAGCCATAACGATAATGGTATTTTCTTACAAGGGTTTACTTACGTAGATACCGTATCAGTAGCAAAGCAACATTATATTTTGTAGTCAAGGGAACAAAATGATACCACCTGACAATTTTCTGAGCAAGAGTAAAACTCTGGCATCTTTAGGATTAATAACCTTGGGACTATCTCTAGCGCCTCAATCAGCACAAGCTGTATCACTCATTCCTTTAACTTCTCAAGATGCTATCCCTGGTTTTGATGATATAGATTTTAATTTGTTGTTGGATAAAGGCGACTTTAAAGAACTGTTTGTGGCGGAGGGACGAATTGGCAATAATGCTACCAACGGCACTCAGGAATTAAGTATTAACAGAGATGTGAGAGATCCTATAAAACCTGCACAAATAGTTGCTCAAAGCCAACTAAGCTGGGGAAAAGATACATTATGGGATTTTACCTTAGCTTATACAGGCTCTAAGGTAGACTTTTCCGTTAGCCGTGCGGGTGGTCCATCAGTTCTACTCTCGTCCACTGAGTTCAATAAGCCTGTAAATCAAATATATTTCCGTACTGCTGCCCAAGGTGGTAATAACAATTTTGTAGGACTATTTAACTTGTCTCTCAACGGACATTCCATACCCGACATATCTTCTCTTGGCACGCCAGGTAATAGAGATGTGGACTATTTAGCTGTTGGGGACATCAATGCACCATTCACACTCACCGGGAAAACAAGATTTGATTGGGGTGGTACACGGCCAAACAATTCTAACCTCGCTTTTCAAATTAAAGTGGGTAGTCGCAGAAGAGTACCAGAACCAAGTATTTTGGGAGCTATCTTGACAACAACGATCGCTGGATCATTTCTCGGTTACAAAAAGAAGGTAGCTAGTCAGCAAGCTTAAGACGAATAGCAAACTTTAATTAAAACTCAAGAATATTCTCCAGCCGACAGCCTGAACTTACCAAAGTTCAGAATAGCTAACGGCTTTTTTAATTTATATAACTGAGAATTAGGGAAGAGAGAAGTATACTAACCATTGTCTTGTAAATGCCAGTGACTAATTTGTTATGCAACCAGTAGACTTTACCACCCTCACAGCTACTTGTAGCGAACTCCGCGCTCACTGGCTACCATCCCGCCTAGAGCAAGTTTATCAGCGCGATCGCTACACTATTGCTATAGCATTACGTACCCTCGATAAAAGAGGTTGGTTACAAATTTCTTGGCATCCTCAAGCAACTCATATTTGTATTGGTGATCCACCTCCACGCACACCAGATACCTTTACCTTCAGCCAACAACTAGTCCACCAGTTGGGGGGATTAGCCTTAGTTGCAATTGAAGCGATCGCCCCTTGGGAGCGTGTAATTGATTTACAATTTGCCCGTCGCCCTGGAGATGCTGCACTGTATCACATCTATGGGGAAATCATGGGTAAATACAGTAACGTGATTCTCACCGATGCCAACAATCTAATTATTACTGCTGCCCATCAAGTGAGTCAGCAACAATCAAGTGTGCGTCCCATCCTCACCGGACAACCTTATGAAACACCGCCAAAACTCACCGGGACTATCCCCAGTTTGCAGGAAACTCAAGCACGTTGGCAAGAAAGAGTCAGTTTAGTGCCAGGAGCAATTAAACGTCAGTTGCTCAAAAGTTATAGTGGCTTGAGTGCTGTGTTGGTAGAATCCATGTTATTGGTAGCCAACATTGCACCAGAAACTTCTACTGATTCCCTAACTCCTGAAGACTGGCAACGATTATTTGCACGCTGGCAAGAATGGCTACACACCTTAAATAGTGGTAAATTTCAACCAGCTTGGATGGCAGATGGATATACAGTTATGGGTTGGGGTGCTGTTGCACCAGTCAAAGATATCCAAACATTAATCAACCAATACTATACCAAGCAACTAAATCAACAATTATTTGCCCAATTACGCCATCAACTGAATCAGAAATTAAGTAATATTTTAGGCAAATTACGCAATAAAGCCCAAACCTTTAGCGATCGCCTACAGCAATCAGATCGTGCTGATGAATATCGCCAAAAAGCTGATTTATTAATGGCGCATCTGCAAAATTGGGAACCGGGGATGAAAGAAATTAGCATACCTGATTTTGAGACAGGTGAGCCTATGGCGATCGCTCTTTCGCCTGATAAAAATGCTGTGCAGAATGCCCAAAATCTCTACAAACAACACCAAAAACTCAAACGCGCCCGCATAGCCGTCGAACCGCTACTGCAAGAAGTACAAGCAGAAATCGATTATTTAGAACAAGTAGAAGCTGCTATTGCCCAAATAGATAACTATCAAACAGCAGAAGATTTGCAAGCTTTAGAAGAAATCCGCGACGAATTAATTGGACAGAAATATTTAGAAGAGTTAGAGTATCGTAGCCGCAATAACAACGAAACTGCTAGCACTAACTTTCACAACTATCGTACCCCTAATGGCTTCACAGTCTTAATCGGGCGCAACAATCGCCAAAATGACCAATTAACATTTCGAGTAGCCGGAGATTATGATTTATGGTTCCATGCCCAAGAAATCCCCGGAAGCCATGTACTACTACGTTTAGAACCGGGTGCAATACCAGAAGTATCAGACTTACAATATGTAGCTGATTTAACAGCTTACTACAGTCGCGGTCGTCAGAGTGACCAAGTACCAGTCGTTTACACCCAACCCAAACACGTTTATAAACCCAAAGGAGCTAAACCAGGAATTGCTATTTACAAACAGGAACGCATCCTTTGGGGAAAACCGCAGTTAGTAGATATAGAGAAAGTAGGAAGCTGAGGGAGCAGGGAGCAGGGAGCAGGGAGCAGGGAGCAGGGATTAGGGGAGAGAACTTACTTCCAGAGTTTTGCCCAGTCCCCAATCCCCAATCCCCAGTCCCCAATCCCTAACTTTGTAATCTGACATCGATGACGGTTGCATTGAAATTGTAGTTGAAGCCTTCCAACTCAAAAGGCATACCAATTTTTACCTTACTGTTGCCTAAAACAGGGCCGTCCTTAGTAACTTGGGCTTTGCCGTTTAAGGTTAAAAGCATATCTGTACTAAAATTATTAGCTTTGGGATCTGGTAATTCTTTCACAGAACCATCTGGTTGAGTAGCGACTACGGTTCTTGGTAACTGTTCCACAGACTTAATTTCAATCTCACCATAAGGCTGATTGCGGATAATAACCTTAGTTTTACCGCCTTTTTTCAACCCATTGCCAGCTAACTGTTGTGGATCGCGCACATTTAAACCGCGAACAACCAAATCTACTTCTATGGGTACTGTTTTTGCACCAACTTGGGCAACACTACCAGAAGTGCCTGGAAATACAAAGATACCAAATATAACCATCACAATAACGAGCAAAGCGCCTAAATCAAGAATGTTGACTTTGCCAAACAAGCGACCTTTGGAATCTAAAATAGCCATAAAAATTTTTCCAAATCAATGTGAGGTAATTGATTTTAACAACAAGTTTTATCATTTACACCGCAACTCTTCTACAAATGACAGTTGCAGTTACGCGACAGTTTATCATGAGTTGAGAAATTGGGATTGGGAAGAAAAGTTGACAGTTGACAGTTAACTGTTAACTAATGACCAAGTTAAAAATGCAACTTACAAAAGGATAGATACGTCCTCTTATTTAGTGTGGTTCCAAAATTATCTTCTAGCCAAATTTATGATGAACAGGAAAGGCTTAATGGCAAATTACCGTGTGTGGCGGCGGCGCTGGTTTTATCCATTAATTTCGGTGGTAGTCGCTGTGAGTCTATGTTTGGGTACACCTTTGGTTGGAAGGGCTATAGACTTACGACCCCTCTTATTACAAGGTGTGCAAGTACTTCAGCTGTCTAATATATCCGATCGCCAGGAAGTTGATCTGGGTAACCAGATGAATCAGCAATTACGTAGTGGTGAAGTGAGCATTTCTCGGAATGCGGAAATTACTCGCTACGTAGACCAAATTGGACAGCGCTTGGTTGCAACTAGCGATCGCCCCAATCTTCCTTTTACCTTCCAAGTGGTGGAAAATGATGCTGTTAACGCCTTTGCCACTTTAGGAGGCTTTGTTTATATCCACACAGGTTTACTGAAAACCGCAGACAATGAAGCGGAATTAGCTAGTGTTATAGCTCATGAAATTGGTCACATTGGCGGTAGACATCTAGTAAAACAAATGCGACAACGAGCGCTGGCTAGTGGTTTAGCTTCTGCTACAGGTTTAGACCGCAATACAGCTGTAGGACTTGGTGTGGAACTAGCACTAAACCGTCCCCGCAGTCGTCAAGATGAGTTTGATGCTGACACCAGAGGGTTAAGAACTTTAACAAGAGCGGGTTATGCACCATCGGCGATGGTTTCCTTTATGCAGAAACTCTCGAAAGGCGGTGGTTCTGTGCCGGCATTTTTGAGTACTCACCCAGCAACAGGCGATCGCATCACTTCTCTCAGACGTGCTATTAATTCCCAAGGCAGTAGTGGGCGTGATGGCTTAGATAATGCTGCCTATCGCGCTAGAATCCGGTCAATCCTTTAAAAACAGACAACAGACGCGATTAATCGCTAACAACTGTACAGACGCGATTAATCGCGTCTCTAACAAAACACATGATTGATTGCGTCTTGTTTATACTTTGAATTTTTTAGGCGCGCTGTTTGCTACTGCGAACCGCTATTTTCTTATGATCAACAGTAATTACTCCTTCCTCTAAGGGTAAGGTGCGTAAGCAGTTAGTAAAAATATTAATTTGGTAAATTAAATTATTGGTGATGTCTAATCCTGTTAACCAACCACTACGGGGATGGTATGCACCAGTATCTATATCAAGCCAACCCTGTCCTTGAGCCAATTCACCAGGATTTACACCAGGGAAAGTAAATGTAATAGTGTGACCTATAATTACTAGTTTATCTGGAAAGTATGGCTGGGGAATACTATGAAAATCTTCCCTAATCCAGCAAAACTGTTCTGCGGTTTGTTCTGACAATGGTAGGTTAGGGTCAAGACCAGCATGAGTTAACCAAACGTCACCCAAGTCAATATATGTGGGTAAACTTCTTAGCCATTCTAAATGTTCTTTAGGAATGCTTTGATCTGGATAACTGGCGATAGTTGCATGACCTCCACTATGTAGCCATGCTTGCGTTGTGGCGACGGAAATATCACCACTAAGGATGTTTAATAACATCTGCTCGTGGTTTCCCAACAGACACAGATAATTATTGTCTCTGACTAAATCTATTACATATGAGCTGTGGGGGCCACGATCAATTAAGTCTCCCAAAAAATAAACTTGATCATCACCACCTGGAGCGATCGCTTCTAACAAAGTGATCAATCCCTCGTAGTGTCCATGTACATCCCCAATAACTATTCTACGTTGACTAGTTTGGCTCATCGGTTCTTAACTGGAATAACTCAGCTGAATAATCTTGCTACAGTTTAAGCGGTTAGGATTCCGCAACAATAGGTAAAAACTACTTGAAGAATTTAAAGTTATTGTAGATGTTTATGGCAAAATCAGCCCTGGCTAAAAAGGTCAAGTCGCTTCGCTCCAATTCAAAATTCAAAATAGCCTTTGCTACGCAACGCTACCGCGAACGGCAAGGCTTGCGCCAACAAAATTCAAAATTAAAGACAACCACCCACAAGGGGGGTGCTTGAACCCAACAAGCATTTTTCTTTCCTTCTGCCTTCTGCCTCCTGCCCTCTGCCTTTCTTCGTCAAACCGCACTGCTGCAAATCTGCGCTCGGTTAGCCTAAAATTTATAAAGTCATTTTACTGATTCCCCATCTTAACAATGTCTGAACAGTTTTCGGCGGAAATTAGCTCACGCATCTGCAATCACATGAATGAAGACCATGCAAATGCGGTAGTGCTATATGCTCAGGTTTTTGGCGGAGTTTCCCAGGCTACATCCGCCCAAATGCTGGCAATTGACGCTCAAGGTATGGATTTAACCGCACAAGTCAATGGCGAATCCGTCCCCGTGCGTATCCACTTCGATCATGTTTTAGCCGATGCAGAAGATGCTCATCACACATTGATTGCAATGGTCAAACAAGCTAGAGTCAATAGTCATTAGTCATTAGTCATTAGTCAACAGTTTTCCCCTCTCCCTGCTCCCCTGCCCCCTCTGCTCCCCTACCCCCTCTGCTTCCCCTGCTCCCCTACCCCCTGCCCCCGCCCAACTTCAACACCCTTTCGCTGAGGCTGGGTTGACAAAATCGTGTAAATCTGATTCCCAAACACTGATGTAAATTAAATCGCAGTTCTGACGGACAATTTGACCCTTAACTCCACCTGCGGTAAAGCTAAAATTGTCGGACTGGCGTTGTTGGATTTTTTGTAAGCCTTGCTGAATTTTGGCAGTAGATTGACCACCCAACATCCCATTTAAAGTGGCTTGCATCACCTCTGGGTCTACCGACTGAGCAAAAGATACTTCAGTTTGACGCAGTACACCAGAGTTACGATCAAATAAGTAGCCTAAGTCAACTTGATTGGGAACTAACCGATATACTACTGCACGAGTATTACCCCATACGCCTCTTAAGTCTCTATTCGGCTTACCGAGTTTGGCTTCTACTGAGCTTCTGGCTGTGCCTGTGGGAAACGCGGGAACACTTGGTCTGGTTGTATTTGCTTTTCTTTGAGGTAATGAATCTGCTGGAGTTGGGGGTGCGGAAACAGGTTGATTTTGTGGTTCTGGTGTTGTGCTGGGTTGTGGTGTTGGAGTATCGGCTGTGATAGGGGTGTTTTCTGGTGCGGGTGTGAATATTGCTGGCGGATCAGGGTTTTCTTGACGGGTTTCAGTTTGTGATGGTGTGTCGAGGTTTACTGGCTGTTCTGTGGAATCAGGGAGGATAGAGGATGGAGAAGAATCTGGCGAAACAGGCTGAGTATTGGGTGCAGTGGTGGGAATTTGAGAGACTGGTGAGGGGAGAGGATTACTGACAACGGGTGTTTGCGGTTGTGGCTGACGCGTCAGAGTAGACATTGCTACTCCTGCCATTAAACCACCGACTATGAGACCACCGAAGATGAAAAGAGACTTTTGGCGATTGGGTTCAGTCCACCGTATAGGTTCGCCTTGAGGTTTAATCGCTGAAATAGATAAAGCTTGGGTTTGTTGGGTTGGTATAGTGCTGGGAGGGATGCTAGGTTGAGCCGTCCAACCGGATGATAAGGCATATAACATTTTACTGGCAGTACTGTAGCGATCGCCTGCGTGGGGTTTAATGGCTTGATTCAGTACAGATACCAGTTTTTGTGACACATGAGGCGCAAAGTTTTGCCAAAGAATCTCACCGGTTTGGGGATGAGTTGGCAATTCTTCAGGACTTTTACCAGTTAACAGATAAATCGCTGTCAAACCTAAGCTGTAGATATCAGTGGCGTAAACTGGTCTACCTACGGCTTGTTCACTAGGCATATATCCGGGTGTACCGATGACGAGCGATCGGGTAGCATATCCTGGGGAACTGACTACTGAACGAATGGTTTCTTTAACTGCACCAAAATCAATCAAAACTGGCTTTTGGTCAACGTCACGGAGAATAATATTATCGGGTTTAATATCTCGGTGAATGATGCCCTTACTGTGGACGTAATCTAAAACTGATAGCAGACTCAACAGAATTGTTTTAACAATACCTTCGCTTTGAACGCCTTGGGATACCAAAAGCTGTCTGAGGGTCTGACCATGAATCCACTCTTGCACAAGGTAAAACTGACCATTTTCAGAAAAATAGGCATAAAGTCTGGGAATTTGGTTGTTGTGTTCACCCAAAAACTCTAGAGTTGCTGCTTCCCGCTCAAACCGTTGTTGAATAGATTGGTAGGCTTGTGGGTCGTTACTGACTGGTTTGAGTTGCTTAATCACGCAGCGACGGCGAGAAGGCATATGAGTATCTTCCGCCAACAGGGTTTCTCCAAACCCCCCAGCACCGAGTACTTGAATTACTTGATAGCGATTGTTCAGCAGAATAGATGTCATGGAAAGTTCAAAGTGTCCGCCCTTTCTCAATGTACATCACGATGTGGAGATAGGTTGTGTTCCCGCAAATATGCAAGATATCCCATTGCTATGGCAATTTTGTTGTAGCTATACCAATTCAATTAATGATTGCAACACATCATTGGGTGAAATGAAGACGCGATTAATCGCGTATCTACAGATGGTTTATTTGTCGCATTCTTTTTTCAGATTGGTATTACTTTGAGAATTCAAATAAGGTGATACGCACCTAGATCAAATATTCTTGCGTCAGGGCTGTCCATAGTCAAGAGTCCAGAGTTAGAGGCTAGCTTGGACTGTGGACTTTTGACAACCTGAGTGCGAAATATACGATTTAAATGCGTAACAGCTTAGCTGATTCATGAGTTTTTTCTCATCAATTATTTAAATATTTTTCATGCTTCTGTATGACATTAATAACTATCAACTTTTACCGCAACCTTAACCAGTTATGCTTAAATCAATTTCTAGTGTGGCAATGACATTGATCGGATTCAGCACTAGTCTAATGTTCCCTCACATTGCAGTTGCTGAAGAGATTTCCTGCCAAAGAAGTTTAGGTGCAATCACCGTTGATAATGTGAAAGTACCTCAAGGTAAAACCTGCACTCTCACTGGAACTACTGTCAAAGGAAATATAGTAGTCGAAGGCAGCGCAACTCTCAAGGCCATAGGTGCGAAAGTCAATGGTAGTATTCAGGCAGAGGGTGCAAGTCTAGTCGATGTAAATTCTAATACTACTGTTGGTGGAAGCATCCAAGTGAAACAGGGTCGTGCGGCTCGTGTGGTGAGTACACGCATCAATGGAGATGTGCAGTTAGAGTCGAACTCAAGACAAATAGTTGCTAATCAAAACCAAATTGGCGGCAATTTACAAGTCTTTCAAAATACTGGAGGGGTAATGATTCAGCGAAATCGCATTAACGGCAATTTGCAGTGTAAAGAAAATACTCCTCAGCCGATTGGTGGTGACAATATTGTCCAAGGTAGTAAAGAAGATCAGTGTGCAAGATTATAAGAAGTTAGTTACTGTAATTCCTGATTAGCAAACTTTGCTCCACTCTACTCTCATTCAAAAAAGGGAATAGATTCGTATGTAATACTCCATACCACGTATCCGTTCCCTTTCTTGGTCAAATATATCTAAGGAAACAATTAGCCTATCTAGCACCACTGACAACCCATCTAGTATTGTCTGCATCCCATACTAAAGAGAAGCGCACAGAACTGGATGATTGCCTGCCACTTTTCATAAAATATCTCAATTGAGCATTAACTGTGGCTGTGTCTGCATTCGCTTCTACCAAATTTACTTGTTGCACATCTACACTTTCCACTTGTCCACCCCACCAATCAAGATAGGAATCATAACCTCTGGGGTGTAATCGTCTATTATTTTGGAAGCTGGGAGCTAGCAGATTCCAAGCGGTACTATATTCACCCTCATTGATGGTTTCATAGTAATTTTGCACAGCTTCTTCTGGTGAAGGTCTATCTGTTTGTTCTGGCGGGGTTGTAATTTGGGGTTCTGGTGGTGTGGTTTCCTGTGGAACTGATGTATTAGGTTCTGTGTTATTTCTGGGTTGGGAATCTATAGGTGTGGTAAACGGTCTTGAGTTTGTGGGAAATCGGACAGATGCCTGTGGTGTGGTATTTTGAGTGACATTCTGATTGATCGGTGTTTCAGGGGTGGCTGTGGGTGATGGTTCCACTGTTGGGGTGGCATTGTTGCTGATGGTAGTTTCACTAGGTAAAGATGTTGTTTGTGTTACAGGTTGATTTGGTCTAGTGAGGGCAAAACCAATAACTACGGAAGCACCAATTAAACCGCCAGCAATTAAACTACCCATGAGGATACCTCTATTACTGTTGTTGTGATTTATCGGTTGTGGTGTGGGTGTAGTACCTGGACTAACGGCGACGGTGTTTGTTTGAGTTGCAAAAGGTGGTGTAGTTACTACTGGTGGTTGCTGATAAGGGATGGTGGGTGATGATTGTGGTTGTTGATAGGGAACTGTTGGAGGGGAAACTACACCTAATTGCAAAGCGTCGAGCATTTCTCTAGCGGTGATGAAACGTTCTCGTGGATGGTAGGCGATCGCTCGATCAATCACAGCTGCTAATGTAGGACTTATATTCAACGCGTATTTATGCCAAATAATTTCCCCACTGTGGGGGTCTGTTTCTAACTCCTGTGGCTGTTTCCCAGTGAGCAAATAAATCGCTGTTAGTCCTAAACTATATAAATCACTGGAATAAACTGGTCTTCCGGCTGCTTGCTCGCTGGGCATATATCCAGGTGTACCAATGACAATGGAACTGGTAGGATTACCTTGGGAATTGACTACTGTTCCCATTGATTCTCGCACTGCACCAAAATCAATCAATACGGGTTTACCGTCACGATGGCGCAAAATTATGTTGTCTGGTTTGATGTCGCGGTGAATGATGCGCTTAGAGTGGACATACTCCAGAACGGGTAATAAGTTGATTAAAATATCTCGAACAGCACTTTCACTCAATACGCCTTGCTGTTTAAGTTTGGCTGTGAGAGTATCTCCTTCTACCCATTCTTGGACTACGTAGAATTGGGTATTAGATTGAAAATAAGCATACAAGGTGGGTATTTGTCCTGAGTAGCTACCCAAATCTTCTAAAATCGCTGCTTCTCTTTGAAAACGTTCTTGTACTAGTTGATAAATCTGGGGATTATTGTGAATTGGTCTGAGCTGTTTTACTACACAACGGCGGTTCGAGGGCATTTGACTATCTTCAGCTAAGAATGTTTCCCCAAAGCCACCACTACCTAAGGTTTTAATCACCCGATAACGATTGTCAAGCAGCTGTTCCATAAGTTAATACCTAAGATTACGGTGATAATTGTTATATAATTTACATTTTTATTTTGTTGCGGGTGTAATTATTTAGAGACGCGATTAATCGCGTCTGTACATTTGTAAGAGACGTGATTAGTCGCGTCCTTACATTTGTCATTTGTTTTGGATCTGACCACTGACTAATGACCACTGACTGCTGACTACTGACCACTGACAAAAACTTAACCCACAAGGGGATGAGTCTGTCATTTTTTCCATTTTTTACCCATACTGTTACCAAAATATTAATTTTTCTTTACAAATACTGAGTGTTTACTCTTATTATTTATTAATGTTTGTTGATAAAGTTTGCGATTTTTATATCGATTTGTGTCAGATGAACGACAAAATGCCCATTGGGCAAGCTTTTTCTGATAAAAAACTGATATTGCCGAACAAAAAAATCTCTCTTGGGCGGCATGAGTCCCCAAGAAAATTTAGTAGAGAACACGCATCAAAGGAGCCGAGGAAGCATGTTCACCCACGTCAAGTCCACCATTAGACACATTGCGCCTGATAACCTGCGCGGACGTAATTTAATTAAGGTGGTCTATGTCGTGCTTGAGTCCCAGTACCAGAGCGCACTGTCGCAAGCGGTTCGCACGATTAACGCGAATAATCCCAACCTGGCGATTGAAATCAGTGGGTATTTGATTGAGGAACTGAGAGATCCAGAGAACTATGAAGAGTTCAAGCGGGAGATCGAGGGTGCCAATATTTTCATCGCTTCATTGATTTTCATCGAAGACTTAGCACAGAAAGTAGTTGCAGCAGTAGAACCACACCGCGATCGCTTAGACGTTGCCGTTGTCTTTCCCTCGATGCCAGAAGTTATGCGCCTGAACAAAATGGGCAGCTTTTCTCTGGCACAGTTGGGACAGTCGAAAAGTGCGATCGCCCAATTTATGCGGAAACGCAAAGAAAAATCCGGTGCGGGATTCCAAGATGGGATGCTGAAGTTATTGCGAACCTTGCCGCAAGTACTAAAGTATTTACCAGTGGAGAAGGCACAGGACGCTCGCAATTTTATGTTGAGCTTTCAATATTGGCTAGGAGGTTCCCCAGAAAATCTGGAAAACTTCTTGCTGATGCTAACTGATAAATACGTATTAAAAGCAGTAGAAAAACAGAATTCTGCATCCGTAGAATATGAAGCGCCAGTTGTCTATCCTGATTTAGGGATTTGGCATCCTTTAGCGCCGAGTATGTTTGAGGATGTCAGAGAATACCTCAACTGGTACACAGCCCGTAAGGATATATCCAGCGATTTAAAAGATCCCTTAGCGCCCTGTGTCGGTTTGGTATTACAACGCACTCACCTAGTGACCGGTGACGATGCCCATTATGTGGCGATGGTGCAGGAGTTGGAAGCCTTAGGGGCAAAGGTATTGCCAGTATTTGCTGGTGGTCTGGATTTCTCCAAGCCTGTGGATGCTTACTTTTACGAACCAACGACTAAAACCCCGTTAGTAGATGCAGTTATATCTCTGACTGGTTTTGCGTTGGTGGGTGGCCCGGCTAGACAAGACCATCCTAAAGCAATTGACGCACTTAAACGCCTGAATCGTCCTTACATGGTGGCGTTGCCTTTAGTCTTCCAAACGACTGAAGAGTGGTTAGATAGCGATTTAGGGTTACATCCGATTCAGGTGGCATTGCAGATTGCCATTCCCGAATTAGATGGGGCGATTGAACCGATTATATTATCGGGTAGAGATGGGGCAACAGGAAAAGCGATCGCCCTCCAAGACCGTATCGCTGCCGTCGCTCAACGTGCTTTAAAATGGGCTAACCTGCGCCGCAAACCCAAACTCAACAAAAAAGTTGCTATCACCGTTTTCAGCTTCCCACCGGATAAAGGGAACGTGGGAACTGCTGCTTACCTAGATGTATTTGGTTCCATCTACGAAGTGATGCAGGCGTTGAGAAACAATGGCTACGATGTGCAAGACTTGCCAGAAAACGCCAAAGAGTTGATGGAACAAGTCATCCACGACGCACAAGCACAGTACGCCAGCCCAGAACTCAACATTGCTTATAAGATGTCAGTCCCAGAATATGAGGAACTAACACCTTATTCCCAACGCCTGGAAGAAAACTGGGGGCCGCCACCAGGGAACCTCAACAGCGACGGACAAAACCTGTTGATTTATGGTAAGCAATTCGGTAACGTCTTCATTGGTGTACAACCCACCTTTGGTTACGAAGGCGACCCGATGCGGTTGTTATTCTCCCGTTCCGCCAGCCCGCACCACGGTTTTGCTGCTTACTACACTTACCTAGAAAGAATTTGGGGTGCTGATGCTGTACTACACTTCGGTACACACGGTTCCTTGGAATTTATGCCAGGTAAGCAAATGGGGATGTCTGGTGAATGTTACCCAGATAACTTAATTGGCACAATTCCCAACCTGTACTATTACGCAGCCAATAACCCCAGCGAAGCTACAATTGCGAAACGCCGCAGTTACGCCGAGACAATTTCTTACTTGACACCACCTGCGGAAAACGCTGGTTTATACAAAGGTTTGAAAGAACTCAGTGAGTTAATTGCTTCTTACCAAACCTTAAAAGATAGCGGTCGCGGTATCCCCATCGTCAACACGATCATGGATAAGTGCCGCATTGTCAACCTGGATAAAGATATTGACTTGCCCGAAACCGATGCCAAAGATATGACCCCCGAAGAACGGGATAATATAGTTGGTAGCGTCTACCGCAAGCTGATGGAAATCGAATCCCGGTTGTTACCTTGTGGTTTGCACGTCATTGGTAAACCCCCAACAGCAGAGGAAGCGATCGCCACCCTCGTAAATATCGCCAGCCTAGACCGTCAAGAAGAAGAAGTTCTCAGCTTACCCCGCATCATCGCCAACAGCATTGGGCGAGATATTGACGAAATTTACCAAAATAGCGACAGAGGTATCCTAGAAGATGTCCAACTACTACAAGACATCACCCTAGCCACTCGCGCCGCCGTCCGCGCCCTAGTAGAAGAACAAACCAACGCGGAAGGACGAGTTTCCCTCGTTTCCAAGTTGAATTTCTTCAACATGGGTAAAAAAGAACCTTGGGTAGAATCCCTGCATAAAGCCGGTTATCCCAAAGTTGACACCTCAGCCTTAAAACCCCTGTTCGAGTATTTAGAGTTCTGCTTACAACAAGTTTGTGCAGACAACGAACTCGGCGCATTACTCAAAGGCTTAGAAGGCGAATACATCCTCCCCGGCCCTGGTGGCGACCCCATCCGCAACCCAGATGTATTGCCCACAGGTAAGAACATCCACGCCCTAGACCCCCAATCCATCCCCACAGCAGCCGCCGTCCAATCAGCCAAAATCGTTGTAGATAGGCTATTGGCACGGAACAAAGCTGACAACAATGGTAATTGGCCAGAAACCATCGCCTGCGTCCTTTGGGGAACCGATAACATCAAAACCTACGGCGAATCCCTAGCCCAAATCATGTGGATGGTTGGTGTACGTCCGGTTCCCGATGCTTTGGGACGGGTGAACAAGTTGGAGTTAATACCCCTAGAAGAGTTGGGACGACCCAGAATTGACGTAGTCATCAACTGTTCTGGTGTATTCCGCGACTTGTTCATTAACCAGATGAACCTGTTAGACCAAGGGGTGAAGATGGCGGCGGAAGCAGATGAACCATTAGAAATGAACTTCGTCCGCAAACACGCACTGCAACAAGCCGAGGAAATGGGTATTAACCTCAGACAAGCAGCCACCCGCGTTTTCTCCAATGCTTCTGGTTCCTACTCCTCAAACATCAACTTGGCAGTAGAAAACAGCACATGGGACAGCGAAGCCGAGTTACAGGAAATGTACCTCAAGCGCAAATCCTTCTCCTTCAATTCCGATAACCCCGGAATCATGGACGAATCCCGCCAGCTTTTTGAAAGCACCTTAAAAACTGCTGACGCAACCTTCCAAAACCTGGATTCCTCGGAGATTAGCTTGACTGACGTTTCTCACTACTTCGACTCCGACCCCACCAAGTTGGTAGCAAGTCTGCGTGGTGATGGTAAGAAACCGTCATCCTACATTGCAGACACCACCACAGCTAACGCCCAAGTCCGCACATTATCCGAAACCGTCCGCCTAGATGCCCGTACCAAATTGTTAAATCCCAAGTGGTATGAAGGTATGCTATCTCACGGTTACGAAGGTGTCCGCGAACTTTCCAAGCGTTTGGTAAATACCACAGGTTGGAGTGCAACAGCCGGCGCTGTGGACAACTGGATTTACGAGGACACCAACGAAACCTTCATCAAAGATGAAGAAATGCAGAAACGGTTGATGAACCTCAACCCCCATTCTTTCCGCAAGATTGTCTCAACTTTGTTGGAAGTGAATGGTCGCGGTTATTGGGAAACTAGCGAGGAGAATTTAGACCGCCTCCGCGAGTTGTACCAAGAAGTTGAAGACCGTATTGAAGGTATAGAATAACCATCAAGATAGAGACGTTCTGTAGAACGTCTCTATTTTTTTATGCGTGTTTACGGATGGTAAATAATGTACCCGAATGAAAATTAGAAATATAATTATATATGTATGTCTGCTAGAGATGTTTTTCATGAAGTTGTCAAAACAGCTTTAAAGAAAGACGGTTGGCAAATTACTGATGATCCACTCACAATTAGCGTGGGAGGAGTTAATCTTTCTATTGACTTAGCCGCCCAAAAGCTGATTGCCGCAGAACGCCAAGGACAAAAAATTGCAGTTGAAGTCAAAAGTTTTTTAAAACAGTCGTCGGCGATTTCCGAATTTCATACAGCATTAGGACAATTTATTAATTATAGAGGTGCATTGAGAAAGGTAGAACCTGATCGTGTTTTATATTTAGCAGTACCTTTAACAACTTACAAAACATTTTTTCAACTTGATTTCCCCAAAGAGATCATAATAGAAAATCAAGTTAAGATGCTGGTTTATGATGTAGAGCAGGAGGTAATTTTCCAATGGATAAATTAACTCATTATCGGCAGCTTGTACAAAACATATTAAATGATTACGGTGAGCAAAAACCATCTCACTCAAATATAGAAGTTGAGACAATTTTCGATAAAGAACGCGACCATTATCAAATAGTTAATGTAGGCTGGGAAGGTCAAAATTGGGTACATAGTTGTATCATCCACATTGACATCAAATGCGAAAAGATTTGGCTGCAATGGAATAGTACAGAGGATGATATTGCTGCTAATTTGGTAGCTGCGGGAGTTCCCAAGAAAGATATTGTCTTAGGTTTTCAGTCTCCTTTTATGAGGCAGTTTACAGACTATGCAGTTAGTTAGCAGATATATTGAAAATCAACAAGTGCATGTTAATAAATCTTAACGCTTATTCTTTCCGCAAGATGGTATCTACTTTGTTGGAAGTGAATGGTCGCGGTTATTGGGAAACTAGCGAGGAGAATTTAGACCGCCTCCGCGAGTTATACCAAGAAGTTGAAGACCGCATTGAGGAGATTGAGTAAATATAAAACTTATAATATAGCCGTAGCTAGAAGCTATGGCTATATAAACAATGTGACCTAAAAATCAACTGAAGAAATTTAGCCTGCTTATGCAGGCTTTTTACGTGAAGTCTATGTCTGAAACTCAAATTTAATTACAAAACTCATTTATATCTATAAGTTTAGACTGCAAATTTTTACACAATTTTTGTTACAAATGATACCAAAATTTTTGAAATAAGCGGTTTACATTTACAAAATTTGTGATACCTTCTAATAAGGTTCCGTTGAACCTGTTGTGTTCTGTTGAACAAAAAAGATAAACTTATGCAAATTATAGAACTTTCCCTCAAGGCCAAGTCTGCTTGTCGTGCTTTAGTTGATGGTGAAGCACAGATTTGGAATCTAACCTTGCCAGTATCAGAGCTTCCGCAAGGGTTGCCATTTGGCCCAAATGCAAGAAATGCTAGTTTAGAATCGAAGCCTGCAAGGGCTATGTTAAAGACCCTCGCAAAAGAGCCAGAAAAGTTTGTTTTTTACAATAGCGGTATAATGCTTATCGCCGATAAAATAAAAGCTCCCAGAGGCGAAGGTGGAGATTTTATAGTTCAGTTGGATTTAAACATACCTAATACTGACGACGAGGGAGACTTCCTTGGTCATGGCGTAATCAACGGTGGCCATACTTATAAAGTTATAATGCACGCATTATATGGTCAGCATAAATTTAGGGAATCTTACCCAAATGCTTCAAATGCTAATGTGCAGGTTTGTGTAGCTGTTGGTATAGAAGAGGATGAAATATCAAAAATAAGTCATGCCCGTAATCTCAGCTTATCAGTACCTGTCTACGCTTTAAAAAATTTGGATCGGATTTGGAAGCCGATAGAAGAGGCTCTACCGAAAGAATATCGTCAAAATGTTGTTTTCAAACCTAATGAAGACGGCGAATTTGACGAAAGAGCCGACTATGATGTAACTGATTTAGTTCGTCGTCTTGCATTATTAAATAACAAATTGTTTGACTTTAGGGAAGACAAACACCCTATAAAAGCTTATCAATCTCGTGGTAGCCTCGTTCAAGAATGGGATGAACAAGACTACAAGCAGGTCATACCCTTACTGAAAGACATACTGTGGTTAGAAGAACAGATAATCAAACAGCATGAAGTTATCAATGGAAAAGCAACAATTAAAAAAGAAGCCGTAAATACGAAAGGAATAGGCAAAAAAATTGTCATATCTAAAGTTAGCGGTTGTAAACCGAAACCAATGAAGTTAATCACTGGTTATCAAACAACTCAGCTAACTGTTGGAGACATTTTTTATATGCCAGTTCTTGCAGCTTTCCGTGTATTTATTAAAGATGGAAAATGGATTAAACCTGTAGAGGAACTATGGGACGAGTGGGGAGTTAAGCTGGTTGACCGTCTCTGGGATACATACAGAAATGAAGGACGCAGTAGTGCTTCCACTTTTGCACGTTCAAAATCTACTTGGTCAACTCTAACAAGTATGGTTGCTTTACAATTTGTTCAGATAAAGTAGTAGAAAATTTAAGTTTCTACTGATACCATACATTAGACATCTCCAGAAATCAGGTCTTTATCTAGACCGCATAAGGGTTTGAGATTCTTTTTTCGGAGATGTCTATTTATTCTAATGAAATTGTTACCATATTGTTCATTTTAATGATACGGTCAATTTTTTCTATTCAGCGTAAATAACTGATGGCACTCTACACATTCATGAGTGTGGAGAGTGCGATCCCTTATCTCTCCATACAGGCGATCGCCTACTGTGGAATCATAGAATCAGCAATCGCTTATCTCTCCATACAAGCGATCGCCTTTGGCAATACGGAGTGCGATCGCTTGTACGATTAGTATAATCTATCTAGCCTATCTTACTATAACCAAATGCCAGCTAAGGACATTTACCATGATGCTGTTAAAAATGCCTTAATTAAAGATGGCTGGACAATTACGGCTGATCCTTATTTTTTGCAGTATGAAGATGCTGAACTTTATGCTGATTTATTTGTAGAAAAAGCTTTACTAGCTGAACAAGAAGGACGGAAAATAGTTGTTGAGAGGCTATTTATAAAGTAAATCTAAAAGTGAGTATAAAAGTAAGCTTGGAGGTATAGGATACATGAAATATAGTGTATTTACATAGCTACTCATGGGACGAAAGTCTTACCCCACAGACTTAACTGATATGGAGTGGGAAATTCTGGCTCCATTGATTCCACCAGCCAAAGAAGGAGGGCATCCACGCACAACGGATATGCGTGAGATATGCAATGCTATCTACTATCACTTGAAAACGGGATGCCAATGGAATATGCTTCCGGGGGACTTTCCACCCAGTTCAACTGTTTACAGTTACTACCGCAAATGGCAGCGCAAAGGAGTCTGGGAAAAATTAAACCATACACTGCGCGGACAAGTTCGCACAAAACTAGGCAAATCAACGCAACCCACAGCGATCGCCGCAGACAGTCAGTCGGTCAAAACTGACCAAAAAAAGGGGAAGTGTACGGTTTTGACGGGTGTAAAAAGGTAAAAGGAAGAAAGCGGCAGACTCTAGTTGATAGCCTGGGACTGTTGTTGAAAGTTGTTGTCAGTGAAGCCAATGCGCCGGAACGGGTACTTGCTGCCTACGCATTAATGGAACTTTTAGAGGAGCGTCCGGAATTACTGGAAAAAGTTCAAGTCATGTGGGTTGATTCCGGTTACGACGGCGATAAATTTGCTCTTTCAGTTTGGTTGATGATCCAAGCACATGTTGAAGTCATACGGCGTACTGAGCAAGAATTCCGGATTTTGCCCAAACGTTGGGTAGTCGAAAGAACATTTGGCTGGTTGAACCAATATCATCGTCTCAGTAAGGATTATGAGCATCTTCCAGAGATGAGCGAAGCAGCTATATATGCTGTAATGACTAGGATTATGCTACGTCGTCTTGTATCCTAAAGATTTACTTTATAAATAATCTCTGAAATCAAGAGCTTCATCAGCTCTTCTCTGATGAAAGATTTTCAAAATGCTTTGGGTCAATATATTTTGTACCGTGACATTTTACAATTAGCAGATAAAAACTATGAGATATATTTAGCAATTAGAGACACAATATTTGATACCTTCTTTCAAAGAAAATCTGTTCAAGCAGTTGTAGAACTTCATCAGATTAAACTTATTGTTTTTAACAATGAAAGAGAGGAAATAACTTTATGGACAACGTAGCAGAGTATCGGAAGTTAATTAAACAAGTGCTTACTGAATATGATAATTTATCTCGCCAATCACCTGAAACTAATTACGAAACTTGTTTAGTATTTGATGAAAATCATGATAATTATCTCTGGTTAGCCGTAGATTGGCAAGGCAGCAAACGAATTAAATATACTTATGTTCATATTCGGATTAAGAATGAAAAAATTTATATAGAGGAAGATTATACAGAGGAGGGAATAGCAACTGAATTAATGAGATTGGGTGTAACTAATAATGATATTGTGCTTGCTTTTCATCCTCCCGATGTAAGGAAATTTACAGATTTTGCCACAGCCTAATCAATTGCTCATCTTTCCATACAGACGATCGCCTATCTCTCCATACAGGCGTTAGCAAAGCTTACCAGACGTATAGCTAATCGTGCAATCATAGAATCAGCGTTAGCGCAGCTTACCGAAGGTATCGCTTATGGTAAATAATGAGTCAAACAGATAAACTACTGGCTAAGATATTATCAGGAACATCAGACAAAAATATTGCCTTTGAGCAGTTGTGTCAACTACTAATTAAACTGGGGTTTGACGAGCGCATTCGCGGTAGCTATCATATATATACAAAAGATGGTATGAAAGAAATCTTGAATCCTCAGCCCAAACAAGGAAAAGCTAAAGCTTATCAGGTCAAGCAAGTTCGTCAAGTAATCCTCAAATATGAACTAGGAGAAAAAGATGAATCTGCGTTATGAAATTAATCTCTACTGGAGTGAAGAAGACCAAGAATTTATAGCAGAAGTACCAGAATTACCTGGATGTGTTGCTGATGGTGAAACTTATCAAGAAGCACTACAAAATGTTGAAGTTATTATGCAGGAATGGATTGAAACTGCTCAAGAATTAGGTCGTCACATTCCTGAAACAAAACAGCGTTTGATGTCTGCTTAGGTGATTAAAAAAATAGCCCAAAGCATGAGTATCTATGACATATTTCATAACTACTCATGACCACTGTAAGCTATCATCTTTATCCCCACTAAATTCAGCAATCTGAAAATCTACTTCTGTTGATTGCTGGTTTCCAGAGAACATACCAAATTGCATTATTTGTTTTGAATGTTGAGTTTTTTTTGATTTTAAGAAAGTGACAATTACAAGACTTTCTGAAATATCAAGCGGCAATTCTGTAAGCTCTATATTACCGTTTTTGTAAACTCCTTCGATTGATTGCAACATAATTTTTACTTTGATAAAATTTGGCTGATATATTTTCTCACTTAAGTTAACTATACACAGATTATGATTCTGTGGTTTACTTGCCTAAAGAAATATATAGCGATCGCGCATCTTGAAAAACAGGCGTTAGCGCAGCTTACCGTAGGTATAGCCTACTGTGCAATCATAGAATCAGCGATCGCATTTGGGAATTTAGAGTGCGATCGCTACACTATCAATTGCTCTAACACTAACACTGGTAAGCCTGGTAAAGATGGTAAACGAGCATCATTCGTTAAGAAAAATGATGCTCCTCCACGAATAGCAGTAGCAATCTGAATTGCATCTGGGGTTCTTAAGTTATGATTTGCTCTTAATTGTGCAGCAGTTTCAGCTATATCTGGAAAAACTTCTATAGTTGTTAACCCTTGAGAGTTCAACAAAATATCACGATATTGTTGAGCTAATATTGTATTTCCTTGTCGCAAGGGATAGACTAACACTTCCGTAATAGTCAATACTGAAGTTACAACACTAAACTCACCACGAAACAGTGCTTCAAAGAAAGCATCTGCAACATTCAAATAATTAGGATTTTCTTCAATGAAATAAATTAAAGGTGCAGTATCCAATCCTACAATTTGACCCTGTAACTGGGCTAACCATTCCATGAATCACGTTCCTGATTAACATATTCTTGAGCATCAATCCCATTCCAGATTTCTTTACCTAACCCACGCAATTCTAAAATGCTACGTTTTGGCTGAGATATCATCGCCACTTGTTGACGAATTAAACTAGATAAGTCTGCAATTAAGCGTATTTGTTCTTCAGGGCTTAAACTTTTAGCTTGTTGTAAGACTTCTTGATAGCTAGACATAAAATTTACAGTTTTAATTTTCTGCTCTAAATTTAGCTTACCGTAGGCGATCGCCTTTGAGAATGTGGAGTGCGTTAGCGCAGCTTACCGCAGGTATCGCTGCCCAAGAGCTAATGGAATATAGAATAGTATCTAAGGTAGTTAAAGTTGCTGCTTTAATATTCAATCTGGAATATCACTATGAATGCTTTCACAGTCAATCTTAAACCAGTATTGGAACTCACAGATGAGCAATTTTTTAATCTATGTCAAGCAAATCGGGACTTGAAGTTTGAACGCAGCGCAAATGGAGAATTAATAATTATGCCACCTACGGGGGGAGAAACAGGGAATAAAAATGCAAGAATTACTCAACAATTAATGAATTGGGCTGATGCTGATGGTACTGGTATCGCTTTTGATTCTTCAACTTGCTTTAAGTTGCCTAATGGTGCAAACCGTTCTCCTGATGCTGCTTGGATAAAGTCAGAAAGATGGAATACTTTAACAGACGAACAAAAGGAAAAGTTCCCCCCTATTTGTCCTGATTTTGTCATTGAGTTACTTTCACCCAGTGATAGTTTGAAGGCTGCACAAGAAAAGATGAGGGAATATTTAGATAATGGTGTAAGTTTAGGTTTGTTAATTAATCGTAAATATCGTCAAGTTGAAATTCATCGACAAGAAAAAGAGGTTGAGGTTTTGGAATCTCCTGCGACTGTATCAGGCGAAGATATTTTAAAGGGTTTTGTATTGGACTTGGAAAGAATTTGGTAATTTATTTGGTCAGGTGTTAGTGCAGTTTACCAAAGGTATCGCCTGCCGTGTAATCCTGAACTAAGCGTTAGCGCAGCTTACCATATGAAGCTGCATAGAATAGTTGAACGCAGATGCACGCAGATATTGACGAAGTCTTCCCGCAGGGTACGCGGATAAATCAATGGATTTTATATTATCTTCAACCTCATATAAAGTTGGTATGAGAAGTTAAAGAATTTTAAATTCGCAACCCCATAATTACTAAATCGCGTTCCACGCCATCCAAGTCTGCAACTTGGGGTAAATATCCCCATTTTTGAAAGCCGAAAGTTTCAAACAGGTGTAAACTTGGCTGATTGTGAGCAAAAATAAACCCCAATAGGGTTTTTAAACCTAAATTGGGACTTTCCGCAATTGCTTTGGCTAACAATTGCTTACCTAAACCGCACCGATGAAAAGCTGGGGCGATGTAAATACTAAGTTCAGCCGTTGCAGAGTAGGCTGGCCGTCCGTAAAATGATTGGAAACTCAGCCACCCAGCAATTACTCCCTCTTGTTCGATTACCCATAGAGGACGAAAGTTAGGCGATCGCCCTTGGAACCAAGCAAGACGACTTTCTACTGAAACTGGTTCTAAATCAGCAGTTGCCATGCGGCTAGGAACAGCAGCATTATAAATGCCTATAATTGTAGGCAAATCAGTTGTAGTCGCATGACGGATGGTCATCACTACCAAATGGAAGATAATTTTTAGAAAATACTTACAAATAATACATCTTTAATAGTAATAATTCTATGGGATTATTACTTTATTTTTACAATGTCAGTAGGTCGGGTATTGTCTACAAAAATAATCATCCTGTAAGCGATTTCTAGCTTACTGATGCTGAGATTTTGTCAATAATCAAATCGGATTTCCGTAAAGATTCCTCAGCAATTGTCAGAGATCGCTTACAATATATTCATTGCTATTTAACTCTTAGAAATCAGGGATGATATTTTTTGAGAGCCAATGCTTTCAACTGTTGATTGTAAAACGACCTCATGAACTTGGTTAATCTTCTTGCAACTATCTGAAAAATTATCTTTAATAGCTCCTCTCTCTCTAGTTCTATTCTATTAAGACTATTTTGTCTAAAAATCAGAGTATTGAGACATCTATATTCCAGCTAGGGATAGAGTTCCACTTTGTTAAGTCTCATTAACATGAAGACAGTAGCTAATGTTTAATTTTAATCAGTATGGTTGATAATTTATCTAAAGAAACCCATCATATAGAAGATAAACAAGAGACTAGTAATTCTATTGAATTAGAACTTTATCAATTTATAAATAAACTGAAAACAGGAGTTTGGCTACTAGGGATTCCATCTTGGCTATTTGGACTAACAGATAGAAGTATGTCTGCCTTTGCCGATGGTTATATTTCCACAAGAGAAGTTTTTCAGCTTTTGACAACATCATTTTTCTTCATAAGTTGGTTGTATTTAAAGCCAGAAAATGGCTCTGATGAAGAGGTAGGCTTATTATGTCAAAATCCAGCAAGTCGATTTGCATTGAAAAAACGACACATGATTAGCCAGGAGTATATTCTCCCCTTTCCTTATCTTTGCCAAATTTATCATTTATTAAATCTTAAACATTTAGAGACTATTCACAAATTTAGTTTAAATAATTTAAGAATATTGAGTGTTAGCGACTTTCAACAAACCAATTTTGGAGGAATCATTAAATTCAATACACTTTTAGATTCGCCTATCAATGCTTTGAGAATTTGGAGACAACCAATAGTAGAAGTGGATTTAATTTTACATACTCCTTATACAATTGAACTGAGTATTCCAGTTTACGATGGCAAAAGAATAACGGTGATATTTTATGCTTTCCCTCTCACTGAGCGAGAACACCAGTTATTTATAGAAATCTATAGTGACCTAGATTGGCCAAAACCATTGTTACAAATATTATTACATTTTGCTTCTTGTTTAACTCTCTTTGAAGACTTACCTTATCTACGTAATTTGGCTGAAGTCAATATAGAACGTTTATTTAAATTAAGCAGATTTTCTAAACAAGCAAATATGCTGCTGTTTAAAAGATTTGTAGAATTATATGGCTCAAGTGGAGACAGAATTAAACTGCTGGAGGGAAGTAATGGAAATTAGGAACACTTGGAGCATAATTAACTAATAACTATTGATGGCGATGGGCTTTGTCTCTCCGTAGGCGATCGCTACTTCCTTGAGAATGTTC
The DNA here is from genome assembly GCF_009856605.1 of Trichormus variabilis 0441. Classification (NCBI taxonomy): domain Bacteria; kingdom Bacillati; phylum Cyanobacteriota; class Cyanophyceae; order Nostocales; family Nostocaceae; genus Trichormus; species Trichormus variabilis. The sequence goes on from NZ_CP047242.1 coordinate 5,459,923, forward strand.
ATTGGGCCGTGTTGCTTGAGGATTTGCATTTCCGACGCGTTTTTCACTAGCAAAGCACCCGCAAACCCCAAGGAATTTACCGAAATGGATTGGAAATGTTCTTGCGATCGCGGTACGATTAACATCCATTCTCTAGTTGCTAGTAAATTATAAGCACCCGATTGTCTATCATCACCAACCGCCCCTAAACCCACAGCACGCAATAATTTATGGTAGATTTCTAAAGTTGCGTCAGCCCCCATCAACGGGGAATCTACCCAAGCAGGCTGTAAACTAGCGAAAGCATGGACGAACGGTAGCCCTGGTATAGTTGCAATCGATTCCTCAAATTTTGCCGATGCTAATAGTGGCGCAATCGGTATCTGCGTTGCTGATGCTGTAAATGGTAACGGTACTAGTTGCAAGTGTTTATGTCGCTGGCTAGCACCTGCAAGTTTCCCTCCGTTGTAGAATGCTAAACCATCAATTCCCGCTAAACACGCCCACATTGCAGTAAAGTCCGCTAACGTTAGCAACTTTTCCTGCTCTTCAAAATCACGGGTGATAATCAATAAGTGATAGTCAACAACATTAAATTTATTAAATATACATACATGAGTGTCGGAAATATCCGCTACAAATAAATCCTGTTCGTAAGGAAGAAAGGGGTTAAACTCTTTACCAGCAGATTTCTTCTCTCGTTTTTTCTTGTCTGCATTTTTACGGTCAAGGTTAGATAAAATTCGTACCAAAAAATTAACCCCATCCTGCTCAACAAATTCAAATTCTGTGGGTATCGATAGCAACGCACCACAATTTAAAGCGTATTCCGTTTGTTTTTTTACCTGTTCCCACAATGTGTCTGGTTTTAACAAGATTTTTCCTTCAGTCCTAGTCACCTTGCTTTACTCCGAATTCAATTTATTGCTTTCTCCGAGGAATTAAACACAAAACTTAAAAACTCCACTCATAAACTGAGCGGAGTTTTGTAAATTTTATTTGCCTAAATTGTTAATGTTTTAATTTGAAAACCTTTAAAACACGCTCATGATCGTGATGATACTAGCACTGGTTAGAGCGATCAAACCACCCATCATTACATACTCACGTAATGGAGTCGGCAATTTGGTATTCTTCATTTTTGTAGAATCCCTTAATATAGCTGTTGTACTTAAAGATATCAGTTACCGTATAAATAACTATAAAAGCAGGTTAAAACTTAAAATAGCGTAAACCTTCTTAGTAAATGTGAGAGTAATTACTTAACAATTCATTGTTAAATAATTTTAGTTAGGCAAACTAAATGATTAGTAAATAATATTATTAATTTTTTATTAATAAAGTTTGGATATATAAAGGTGCAGCATTACACTGTTCTGGGAGCATATACCTTTAAAGTAGTGATTTCCGTACAATATAATTACTTATATTCCCTCATATCCGAGCGAGTTGTGTGCCTTTTTGGTCTAAAATTAAGTTTAATCAAGGTAACAACATTTAACGGAAACTCTCATGACAGCTTCTACGGCATTTAAAACCCAAACAAACGAATTTAATTTAGATGAATTAAATCAACAGTTTGAAACTGCCACTCCTAAAGAAATTCTGGCATGGTCTATAGAGCATATCCCCACAGGGTTGGTACAAACTAGCGCCTTTAATGTGGATGACTTAGTAATTACCCATATCCTTTATAGTGAACTCAAGCAACCAGTACCTGTAATCTTTCTCGATACTCTGTTCCACTTTCAACAAACTCTAGAACTCGTTGCAAAAGCGAAAGAAATATACAACCTAGATTTACAAACCTACAAAACTCCAGATGTAGACACCCGCGAAGCCTTTACTGCTAAATATGGCGAGGCGCTTTGGGATAAAGATATTACACAATTTCACCAAGTTACCAAAATTGAACCTCTACAACGGGGTTTAGATGAACTCAACACAGTTGCGTGGATTACTGGTCGTCGCCGTGATCAAGCAGTTACCCGCGCTAATATGCCTGTATTTGAATTAGATGGCAAAGGTCGTTTGAAAGTAAATCCCCTAGCTACTTGGACACGTCAAGATAGTTGGGCTTACGTAGCCGAACATGGTGTGATTTACAACCCACTCCACGACCAAGGTTATCCCAGCATTGGCGATGAACCCATCACCACCAAAGTGGGCGAAGGCGAAGACGAACGCGCCGGACGCTGGAGAGGAAGCAATAAAACTGAATGTGGGATTCACATTTAGTCAGTGGTCAGTAGTCCACAGTCCATAGTTCAACACAAAGATGTTAACTATTTAACAGTCAATGGTTCAACGCTGAAAACAACCATTAATATTGACTATTGACTATTGACTATTGACTAATCATGATTAAAATCCTCCATCTCTCCGACATCCACATGGGAAGCGGTTTTTCTCACGGACGCATTAATAGCGCCACGGGATTAAATACGCGATTGGAGGATTTTGTCAATACTTTATCTGTGTGTATTGATCGGGCATTGGGAGATGCTGTAGATTTGGTCATATTTGGTGGTGATGCGTTTCCTGATGCTACGCCGCCGCCCTATGTGCAAGAAGCTTTTGCTAGTCAATTTCGTCGTTTAGTCGATGCTGAAATTCCGACGGTGTTGTTAGTGGGGAACCATGACCAACATTCCCAAGGACAAGGAGGCGCTAGTTTAAATATTTACCGCACTTTGGGAGTGCCGGGGTTTGTGGTTGGTGATAGGTTAATGACTCATCATATCCAAACTCGTAACGGCAAAGTGCAGGTGATTACTTTACCTTGGCTAACTCGTTCGACACTGATGACGCGTCAAGAGACGGAAGGTTTGGGGTTGGCTGAAGTCAATCAACTATTAACAGAACGTCTGCAAGTGGTGATGGAAGGGGAAATTCGCCGTCTTGACCCTGATGTACCAACTGTGCTTTTAGCTCATTTGATGGCTGATAATGCGACGTTGGGGGCTGAACGCTATTTAGCTGTGGGTAAAGGTTTTACTCTACCTTTATCTTTGCTGACTCGTCCCTGTTTTGATTATGTGGCCTTGGGACACGTCCACCGTCATCAAAATTTGAATAAATCTAATAACCCGCCAGTGATTTATCCGGGGAGTATTGAACGGGTAGATTTTAGCGAGGAGAAAGAGGATAAGGGTTATGTAATGATTGAACTGGAACGGGGTAATGTGGAGTGGGAGTTTTGTTCCTTACCCGTCCGGACTTTTCGTACCATAGAAGTGGATGTGTCAAAGGCAGATGATCCACAAGCTGCTATTGTGAAGGCGATCGCTAAACATGATATTCAAGATGCTGTCGTACGCCTAATCTACAAACTCCGTTCCGAACAAATGGATGTAATTGATAGCGCCTCCCTACATAACGCCTTGAGTTCTGCTCATACTTACACCATTCAAGCAGAATTATTAAGTCAATTGGCTCGACCCCGCATCCCTGAATTGAGTGCGAGTAGCAGCATCGACCCAATGGAAGCATTAAAAACTTACTTGCAGAATCGTGAAGACCTAAAAGACATATCAGCATCCATGTTAGAAGCAGCTGAAAAGCTACTAACTGATGATTTGGTAATGGGTAATTGGTAATTGCTCAAAAGTTCTCTTTTTGTATTAAAGGGGTTGAAAAATAGCAGACTGGGGATGAGCAGGTTTATCTTTATTTAAAGAAAGGCTAAATCCTGTATTTTTTCTCATTCAAGTCATAATGGCGACTAGCAATTTTCTACCCGATCCCGAATCAGGTCAATCAATTAAGCCTGAGTCAGTTCAGAGAGTTAACTTGGTGACTGTGTTTCGACTCGGACTCTTTCAAATGGGTCTGAGTATGATGTCAATTTTGACTCTGGGTGTACTGAACAGAGTCATGATTCAAGAAATAGCGATTCCGGCGACGTTGGTGGCGTTGGTTTTAGCGTTACCGGCCTTTGTCTCTCCTTCTCGCATTTGGTTCGGTCAGATTTCTGATGCCAAACCTTTGTGGGGTTATCATCGCACAGCTTATGTTTGGGTGGGGGCGGCAATATTTGCGATCGCCTCTTTTTTAGCTGTGCAAGTAATTTGGCAGTTAAATAGTGTCGCCAATAGCTCTAGTGGTTGGGTGTGGACTACTGAAACTATCGGCTGGACATCACTTCTGGCTTTAATTTTTGCGGTATATGGTCTAGCGATTTGTGCTAGTGGTACGTCTTTTGCTGCTTTGTTGGTGGATATCTCCGAAGAAGATAACCGTTCTCAAGTGGTGGGGATTGTTTGGTCGATGTTGATGGTGGGAATTATTGTTGGGGCAATTATCAGTTCTAGTTTGCTCAAACAATTAACCCCAGAAGCAAATGCAGTAACTTTGCAAGCCGCAGTCAACAGGCTATTTATGATAGTCCCAGCAATTGTGTTTGGGTTGTCGATTGTGGCAACGGTGGGTGTAGAGAAAAAGTATTCTCTTTATAAGAGCCGTTCCACTTTAGTGAACCGAGAAGATAGTATTACTCTCGCCGCAGCCTGGAAAATTTTGACAGCTAGTCCTCAAACTGCTTTGTTCTTCACTTTTTTGGTGGTGATGAGCATCAGTTTATTTATGCAAGACCCAGTTGTCGAACCTTATGCAGGTCAAGTGTTTAAGATGCCTTTGGCAGAAAGTACTAGACTAAATGTATTTTATGGCATAGGTATTTTAATCGCCTATGGTGTGACCGGCTTTTTTGTTGTACCCCGTTTAGGTAAGCGGCGGACTGCCCGTTTGGGTTGTGTTCTGGTCGCATTCGCCGCCTTAATGTTGGGCGCATCAGGATTCTCAGCTAATCCCACCTTCTTGAAGTTTGGTTTGGTCATTTTTGGTTTAGCCACTGGTTTCTTAACAACGGCTGCAATTAGCTTGATGCTGGATTTAACAGTTGCAGAAACCGCCGGTACATTCATTGGGGCTTGGGGTTTGGCGCAATCCTTAGCTAGGGGATTAGCAGTAGTCATTGGTGGCGCAGTCCTGGACGTGAGTAAAAGACTGTTACCAACCTTAGAACTAGCCTACGCATCAGTATTTGTTTTGGAAGCGGTGGGTATGGTGCTGTCAATTTGGTTCCTGAACCGTGTGAATGTGACAGAATTTCAAACTACTACCAAGCAAGCGATCGCTTCTGTTTTAGAAAGTGATTTATAGCTGTTGTCAGTAGTGTTAAGACATCGATAGATTATACAACCCAATCCCCAATCCCCAGCCATAGATTAGAACGTGAGAATTTATTGATGAATGATTTTTGGACGACAATTCTCGATTTTGCCGAAACTACCACCACCAGAGTGGGCGCGCGATTAATGCAGGATTTTGGGCAAGTGCAGGCTTTACAAAAAGCTGACGGTAGCTTGGTAACCCAAGCTGATAAATGGGCAGATCAAGAAATTCGAGATGCGATCGCCTCTACTTTTTCTGGTTACGGAATTTTAACTGAAGAAAGCGAACGCACATTTCCTGGGACAGAGTGGTGCTGGGTCATCGATCCTTTAGATGGGACAACGAACTTTACACGGGGTATTCCCATCTGGTCGATTTCTCTGGCTTTGCTTTACCGAGGGACACCGATTTTTGGTTATGTTTATGCGCCACCCCTCAATCAAGCTTTTCATGGTTTCTGGCCAGGTACATCTGGTTTAAGCACACCCTCTGGGGCATTTCTCAATCATCACCCAATTCATACCAGTAGTGACGCTCCCAGCAGCAATCACTTTTTTAACCTTTGTTCCCGCAGTTTAGCTGTTGTTCAGAACGGATTTCCCTGCAAAATTCGGATGCTGGGTGTAGCTAGTTACAACTTCCTTACGGTGGCGGCTGGCGCAACATTAGGAGGAATAGAAGCAACACCAAAAGTTTGGGACATAGCAGGCGCTTGGGTAATTGTCCAAGCTGCTGGTGGTAGCTGGGTTTCCCTCGACTCAGAACCATTTCCCTTATCAAATGGGGAAGATTATAGCGATCGCTCTTTCCCTACTCTCGTTGTTAGTCGTTCAGACTTAGTTACATTTTTTACACCTCTAATTAAAGATGTAAAAATTTAACTCACTACATACTTTTTTATCAACCCAGGTTGCCTGTAATCACAAAAAATTTTACAGGCGACCTGGGTAATTTTTCTGGATATGAGATTTTTTCAACGTATATGTATTTATCAAGGTGATTGTATTTGACTAGTATCACAACTTAATCATGATGTTAATACACGATGCAGATACTTAAACTTTAAACAAATTAGGCACAGTCAAAGAAATATCAATCATCGACAGTGGTCATTGTTAAAGTCCTTGATACAAGTTTTTTCTAAATATTTTAATGAAGAGTTATGTTATCTAACTTAGCTTTAATCCGCGAATTTATTACTCAATCCATCGCCAAGAAAGAAGTTCTATTAGCTAATTCTGCTTTGCAGGCACAAATGGTTTACAAAAGTAACCAATTAATTGCGAAGAAAGAAGGCATAATTGCCACCACACAACTGAACAGTAACCCATCTGATTTTCTCATAGCTTCGCCTTCATCTTATTGGGATATTATGAACGAGACATTAGCTGATTACAGCTATATATATACAGGGGAAGTTGATAAACTAGGCTTTTATAAATATCAACAATGTTCTGTACCTCAAGGCTACCAACTTCGATGCACAACATCTGTTAATTTGTGGCAAAATTGGTGGAAGTATCGGAAAACAGCTTTCACTTCAGGAATCCCTTTAGATATTTTAATTCGGACAAGAGATTCCTGGTACGGCATCAAAGATTTATTTATTAGTGATGGTTTGATTTATATTAAAACCTTAGTCAGTGAAATGACAGTTCATTCTAATGACCTAGTAATTTGGTTGAGTAAAAATGAGCTAGAATCTCAAGCTTAAATCAATATATTTTTAGCTTTTTTGATGCAGATTAACACTGTAGACGCTTCGGCTTTACGCAGGGTGGTTAGCGCGGAGGTACGCAGAGATTTTCTCATAAGAATTCGCTATTTCTAAAATCATTCAGCGTATCTTCGTTTGGGATTTTAAATAGATTCATAGCTTAGATTAAAGCGTTGCGCGAATATATGTACAGCAGTCTATGAATATAGTTTAAGAAGTGATTGGAGTATCGTGAAAGTTTTACCAATTTTGTAATAACTCATGGTTTTTTGATAATTGCTCACTTACAATTAGGTTACATCTTACATAAAACATGGTGCATTCAATATAAATAAGCAATGTTATCTAATTTAGAGCTATTACAGCAGTTTGTTGCTCAATCTGTTCAAAAACAAGAAATTTTGTTAGCTAACAGCACTTTACAAGCTCAAACGGCTTATAAAATCAACCAAATTATAGCTAAAACCGAGGGGGTGATTGCTACCGCCCCACTCACTCATACACCCCTAGAATTCTCGGTTAAAGCAACTTCATCGTATTGGGAATTGATAAACGAGGTATTGGCTGAACATAACTACATTCTTACAGGAGAAATAGATAGTCGTAATTGTTATAGATATCAATATTGCCAAATCCCCAAAGGTTACCAGATGCACTGTATGAAATCAGTTCATCTGTGGCGTTCTTGGTGGAAATATCGCAAAAATACAATGCAATTAGGAATTCCCTTGGATTTGCTGATTCGTACCCGCAATTCTTGGTATCCTGTTAGGGATTTAACTATCAGTGACGGACTGCTATATATCAAAACTTTAGGAAGTGAGATTGCTGTTCACTCTGATGACTTAGTCATTTGGTTAAGCAAAATTGAGCAGAAGTTTCCCAGTACTACTGAGATATAAAGATGAAAGGACTCTGGCTAGAAAATAACCAGTTACAACTGCTTACAGATATTCCCATTCCAGAACCAGCGCCAGAAGAAGCGCTAGTTCGTGTTTTACGCGCAGGAATTTGTAACACTGACTTAGAATTGTTGAGAGGCTATTATCCCTACACAGGGATTCTAGGACATGAGTTTGTAGGAGTGGTAGAACAAGGGCCAGAAAACCTACTTAATCAAAGAGTAGTGGGGGAAATTAATGCTGTCTGCGGCTATTGTCGTTTTTGTCGGCGAGGACAACCAACTCACTGTGAAAATCGGACTGTTTTGGGTATTGTAAATCGTCATGGGGCTTTTGCTGAGTACCTCTGCTTACCAGTCAAAAATCTCCATCCTGTACCCGAAAACGTAGCAACAGAGGTTGCAACTTTTACCGAACCCTTGGCAGCAGCGCTAGAAATTCAACAACAGGTAATATTGAGTAAAGATGACCGTGTGCTAGTAGTCGGAGATGGCAAATTGGGACAATTAGTAGCCCAAACACTAGCTTTAACTGGTTGTGAATTATTGGTTGTTGGTCGTCACCAAGAAAAACTCGCTAATTTAAAGGTAAGGGGTATTCAAACGGGTTTAGTTGATGCTGTCCAAGATAGAGCTTTTGATATTGTAGTTGAGTGTACTGGTAATCCAGAAGGATTTGCGATCGCTCGTCGGGCTTTGCGTCCCCGTGGTACTCTAGTCCTAAAAAGTACCTATGCTGGTAATCTCAGTCTTGATGCTTCTTCTTTAGTTGTAGACGAAATTACTCTCATCGGTTCTCGTTGTGGCTCTTTTCCCCCTGCACTGGAACTATTAGCTACAGGAAAAGTTGACGTAGAACCTCTGATTCATGCTCACTACCCACTCAGCCAAGGGCTTTTGGCTTTTGAGGAAGCCCAACGCCGAGGCGTGCTAAAGGTATTATTAGAGATTGGTAATTAGTTGTTTCCCCTGCCTACACTAATATAAGTAAGGATTAGTCTTTGCTTGATAATCCATACAGTTGATGGCTTCTTCTGTGTTAGCACGGGATGGGTGTACAGTGCATTTCAGACGGTAGTCATCTGTAAAAAATTGGCAGCCAGAACAGGGTATTTGGTGCATTTGTTTGGCTGCGTGGATACTATCTCTGGTTGCAGACCAAAGACTCCAAGCGATGAGAATCATCAAACCCCATGCACCGACAAAACAAATTGGTACTAAAAACTTTTGAATCCCCAGAATGATCAATATAATTGCTTCCAACACGGCCAGTCCTGATAAAAGTGACGAGTTAGAAGTTATGTTATCGCAATACGGAGTGTAGAGTTCTGAGTCCTAAGTATTATTCAATCTATTTTAAGTTCTGGCAGTTAGCTCATTTTAAAAACCAAATGCCAGAAATCCTCCATCAACAGCAATACATTGTCCTGTAATATATGATGCGGTAGGCATACAGAGAAAAGCTGTAAGACTCGCTACTTCTTCGGGTTGACCCACGCGTTTCATTGGTGTACGTGAAAGAACTGCGCTTAAAGTTTCAGGATTGTTGAGTAGAGGCTCGGTCAGAGGAGTTTGGATAAACCAGGGTGCGATCGCATTAACGCGAATACCATCATCGGCCCATTCTACCGCCAGCGATCGCGTTAACTGCACGAGTGCGGCTTTAGTCATGCCATAGGGTGCGCCAGTCCGAACGGAAATTAACCCAGCAACAGAAGCGATGTTAACGATACTGCTGTTTTTACTTGTTTTGAGTAAGGGATAAAACAGTCGGGAAAGCTCAAATATAGAAGTTAGATTAATTTGAAATATCCCAGCAAATTCTTCTTCTGTGTAATCAGTCGCTTTCTTGCGAATATTTGTGCCAACGTTATTCACCAAAATGTCAAGTTCTCCAACGGTCTTGCTAACGTACTCATGTATTATCTGACGACCTTCAGAAGTGGAAACATCGGCGGTAACTCCGTGAACTTTCCCCGCAGAATCCCAAGCGTTGATCTGTTGCTCAATCGCTTCAGCATTGCGAGCAACAATGATGACTTCTGCACCTAAAGCCAAAAACTCTTGGGCGATGGCTAAACCAATTCCTTTGGTAGCTCCGGTAATCAAAGCTTTTCGTCCGGCTAATGTCCAGCGTTCCCGGACTTTTTCCCCAAAAGCTGGAGGGGTAACAAAATCTTCCATTGTCATATACCTCATTGTCTCTAGATGTTCCTTGACAGGTGAATTATCAATACCGTTCAGTTAAGGCTAAAAATAAAAACTAGTGTCGGTTGGGTAGAGGAACGTAGGCGCAGCCTTCTCGTAGAGTAACCCAACATCTACAGGCTTTTGTTGGGTTTCGCTATCGCTCCACCCAACCTACATTTCTTCTTAACTTCCATCGTCATATACCTCTGGATGTTTTTAGACAGGTGAATTATGACTGTTAAATTCACCTGTTAAGTATCAAAAATGTCAAGTATTGCGGAGATCGGTGGCGGTAATACCTTCTAATGCCAGACCATAGCCAATTCCTTCATTAACCAACCGCTTCAGCCTTTGGGTCAAGGCCACACGGGTGTATCGCAAGTTTAATGTGGGCTGTTTGGCCAGTGTCCTGGCAATTTCCCAAGCCCGTTCCATGAGTTTGCTTTGTGGTAATACTTCATGGACAACATTTAATTCATAAGCTTGTTGAGCCGTCAGCTTTTCTTGAGTAAGCAAGAAGTAGCGCCCGCGATAAAGACCAAGTGCTAATGGCCATAGTATATGCACTCCGTCACCTGGTACGATACCTGCATTGAAATGAGGCATATCTTGAAATACGGCGTTTTCAGATGCAAGAATAATGTCGGTCGTCAGAATGTATTCACTATGAAGTAATGCTGCACCATTGACAGCAGAGATGACTGGTACTTCAATATCCAAGAGGTTTTGCAGCACCTTTTTACCTTCCCAATAAGTTTTATCCCACTCACGAGGATTGGTGACATCTCCTAAACTAGCAAAATCGATTTCAGCCATCCAAGCATCACCAGTACCTGTGAGGATGACAACACGGTTATCTCTGTCTCGGCTAATGTCATAAAATGCGTCGGGAAACTCTCGATGAGTTTTACCGGTGAAAACGAGTGAACCATTGTTTGTGTGCATTCTCACTTCTAGAATGCCATTTTCATCTCGATGGAAATGCAAGTTCTCGTATTTAGTGAAATATTCAGGTTGATTCAAAGTCATGATTTTTTCTGTGTTGGCATAGCTTCAGATTTCCGTAGCTAAATCTATGCTTTCGGCACAGAGACTTCTTTGATTGAAATCAAGTTTGAGACTATTTTTAATATTCCGTAATTTTGCGATTAAGTCCGATATAGTTCTTGAACTAATATAATTTGTCGTTTTTTGCGGGTAATTGCCCCGTCTTTTTGCAGTTGGCTCAAAACGCGAGACAATGCTTCCTGGCTCAACCCCATATCTTCGGCTATTTCCTTCAGAGGTTTATCCAGATTGACGATATTTCCATGTGGATGGGCGGCAATTTCCAAATAACGCAGCACGCGATCGCGGGCAGAACGGATACTCCTCAGTTCTAGTAAAATTTTTACTTGATGAAATCTTCGCACCAGTTGTACTATGAGTGCTTCTGATAAATCTGGATGCTGGCGTAAAGTTGCCAGAAACGGCTGTTTAGGAAAAGTAGCGACACGGGAAGGAATATCAGCGATCGCCGTACAATCATAAAATTCATTGAACAATGCAGCTTCCGCAAAACTTTCTCCAGCTTTGACCTCATAGTGCTTGATAGATTGACCAGCATCGGTATAGTGCATGAGTCTGATCTGTCCAGATGTGACTACAAAAATGGCTCTGGTTAAATCACCTTGATGGAAAAGGGGCTGTCCAGCCGCTAAACTCTCATAGGTGATTGCCATCGCCATTTTGATATTTTCTGGCAGCTGGTCAATGTTCAAAAAATTGATCATGTACTTGACACAGAGGCTAATCTTTGCATACAAACGACTGACCTCACCTCACAAGCAATTTTTAAATTCCCGCATGACCCAATGCTAAACCAGCTACAAGCATCCCTAATACCAGGAATGGTTGGGCGCTGGCTTGGTATTTCACATCGTTTTTTAAGGGGTCGCGCAAGAAATACATATCTTGGAAGGTGATTTGCGGAATGATTAACAGTACCAAGATGGCGGCGTACAAATTCTCATGAATGGTCACAAGATAAGCCGCAATTAATCCTTGGAACACGTCAATCATGACAACACAAATCCAGGCCGCCGTGTTGATACCAAACATTACAGGTAGTGATTGTAATCCCAATTGGCGATCGCCTTCTACACTCTTAAAGTCGTTGACAATGGCAATTCCCAATCCTGCCAAACTATAAATCAAGGTGAGAATGGCAATTTTCCAGTTGAGTTCGCCAAATAAAGCATGACCAGCCCACCAAGGTAAGGCGATGTAACTAGCACCCAAAGCGTAGTTACCTAACCAGCCGTTCTGCTTTAACTTTAAGGGAGGCGCAGAGTAAATAAAAGCGATGAAGGAACCAAACAACGCCAATACTGTGACATTGGGAAACTCATGACCCGCCCATAAATCCAGGGTAAAGGCAACGGCAATCCCCGCGAGAAATAACGCCACAATTTGGGTCACAACCTGGGGTACAGAAATTGCGCCGGAAGGTATAGGACGATAAGGTTCGTTGATGGCATCAATTTCGCGATCGTAAAAATCGTTGAGGGTTTGAGTGTAACCCGTCAAAAGTGGCCCGGACAACAACATACAAGTTGCCGCCTTCAAAACATTTTCCAATGACCAAGTATAGTTACCAGAGGAAGCCGCACCACAAACCACACCCCAAATCAGAGGAATCCAAGTAATCGGCTTCATTAATTGCAGGCGGATTTTCCAAATGGAAGTTTCCCCTGGCGCTGCACCTTTCATACCTAACAACTGCCGGGTTTTGGCAGTGCGGTCAGCAGGATTCGCCACTGCTTCAGACTGATTAGGATCGGGGGTAATAGGAGATGATTCAGACATAATATTTATTTAATTAGGTATCGGTAATTGGTAATTGATAATTGGTTGGGACTTACGCATGAAAAAGAAATATCAAAGGTTTGGAGAAGGGTATAGGGGGTATAGGGGTTGCGAACATTTACACCCTTACACCCTTACACCCAGTCTGTGCATAAGTCCTGTTGGTAATTGGTAATCGTTACTGTACCCATTACCTATGAACCGTTACCCATTACCCATTACCTAAAAAGAAATGATCAAATAATTATTTTGGAACTTTGCCCCAGTGATAGGTTTACCACTGAGTGCGGGAGGTAAGAAAATATTCCTTCGTTGGTCACCAGCTTCTACTGTTACTTCCGGCCCGTACTGGGTGAGTTTGACTTGTTTTTTATCAAATCCCGGTAAGAAGAGGCGTACCTGACGATTATGGGTGTCGATAGTAATAGGATGGGGAGCTTTTACTGCTTGCTCAACAAAATTAGGGAGGGCATCTATCAAAGGTTGCCAGTCACCTTTGGCAACGTCGGGAACAACAGTCACAGGTAAGGGTGTAAATTCTGCTGATAGGTCGCCCTCTGTTTGTGAGGATAACTGGATCACACCACCAATCGTTAACCCGATTTGTTGAGCGCTACCCCATAGATAACGTACACTGACAACTTCTAGAGGGTCTGCTGTAGTGACCAAAAAAGCCGCAACTCGCTTGGGGTCAGCCAGTGCCTCTTTTCCCTTATCTAGGAAATTATTGACTTGATTGGTAGGTTGAGCAAAGTTATCTGCTGTCCAATTGACGTTGAAAAAGCTGCTAATTAACGGTTGAATCAAGGGTGATTCGGCAATAGTTTTACCTAAATCGGAGTTGACAAACAATTGCCGAAAGCGCCGTACGTACCAGCTTAGAGATTCCGGTAACCCCAACATCCGCAAAGTGAAAGCGTCACCTGTGCCATCGTAGACGATCGCATCATATTTACCACTGGCATCATATTCACGAATCGCATTTAAGGCTAAGGCGCTGTCCATCCCTGGTAATACTACCAGTTCTTGACCGTACACCTCTTTGATAATGGGCGTGCGGAGATATTGCGCCTCAAGTTTTTTCACTTCTTCCCAATTGCGTTCCAGCAACACAGAAGATTGAAACTGTACAATTTCTAGATTGGGGGCAATTTGCTGGGGGTCAGGGGTGAGGGTTTGCTCTAACAGGAGGGGCAATACTGGTTCTGCCAGTCCTGCTAGAAGTACCCGCTTGCCTTGACTTGCCAATGACTTGGCTGCGGCGATCGCTATTTTTGTTCGCGCTACGCCACTTTTGCCCAAAAATGTCAATATCAGGGCCATTATCTTGATTTCCAATTACCGCAGGTCTGTTCAATTCCAACTTAACACTAGGCAAATACTCTTAGCTTCTACCTAGAGTTTCTTCTATGACACTGGCTTGATTTCGTCCTCAAAAAACCAAGTGGAAGTATTGTCGTTAAACTTCACCACTACACCGATACCACGACCATCGGTAACCTTGTAACCCTCGATGATACCGACTTCTCCGAGCTTTTTGGCGATTGGGGCAGAAACGCGATCGCGCAAACGAAACACCTTAACCTTTTGTCCGATTTCCATGCCTACATAAAACGCAATAAACCAAGTTTCAGTTTAGCTGAATCCGGTACTCATCTGTGATCCGATTTGGGAAGAAGAAACCAGGGACAGAACTTTTGACTGTTGACCAATGACTAATGACTAATGACTAATGACCAATGACTATTGACCAAAAGCTTAAAATTAAAATAATCCGCAATCAGGTATAAAACCATGTTTGTCACAGCGCAACAGCTAGAACAACAAATGCCCGATGCAACTCGGTTGTTAAGTGATGAGCCGGAAATGGAAACTTCGTTGCATTATATGCAGCTATTACTGCTAGTAACTTGCCTAGAATGGCTGTGGCGTGATAGAAATGACTATTTTATTGGTGCCAATCTGACAATATACTTTAGCCGTCAGCAGTTGCGAAATCGAGATTTCCGCGGCCCGGACTTTTTTCTGGTGAAAGACACTGAAAAGCGCCCCCGCAATTCTTGGGTAGTTTGGGAAGAAGACGGTCGTTATCCAGATTTGATTATTGAGTTACTTTCTGACAGTACGGCTGATGTTGACCGAAATTTAAAGAAAAGCTTGTATGAGAATCGATTTCATACACCTGAGTATTTTTGGTTTTCCCCAGAAACTTTAGAATTTGTCGGTTTTGAATTGATAGGTAATAGATATCAAGAAATCCTACCTGATAGTCGTGGCTGGCGTTGGAGTGAGGTACTTGGTCTGTATCTAGGTATACAAGAAGGTAAACTTCGCTATTTTAATGCCGAGGGTAATTTAGTACCAACGCCAGAAGAAGCTGCTATGGCGATACAACAAGAGGCCATATCAGCCCAACAAAAGTTATCTGAGTCACAACAACAGTTATCTGAATCACAACAACAGTTATCTGAGGCTGAAATAAGATTGCAACAGGAACAGGAGCGATCGCAACTGTTGGCAGAATATTTACGTTCTCTAGGCGTTGACCCAGATAGTTTGAGTTAAGCCAGTTCACTGAGGTAAAAGTCATGTATCAAACTGATCCACCCCGCTCACCACAAGAAACGATGCCGACAATGTATGATTTACCGA
This sequence comes from Trichormus variabilis 0441, assembly GCF_009856605.1. Lineage (NCBI taxonomy): Bacteria > Bacillati > Cyanobacteriota > Cyanophyceae > Nostocales > Nostocaceae > Trichormus > Trichormus variabilis. Next base: position 5,475,384 of record NZ_CP047242.1, read on the forward strand.
GTGAATTAGTAGGGGAATCAGGCTTACCAGACGAATTTCATTGCATCCAGGCAGATTTACTCAGTGAAACTTGTCAGCTTCCCAATTATCCACCGGAGGAAATTTTGCTGGCCAGCGACTTAAACCTTTACTACGACCCTCGTCATACTTTATGGTACAAGCGCCCAGATTGGTACATGGTTTTGGGGGTAACTGGTGCTAAATTTTGGCGTAGCTTTACAAAGAAACGGTATGACAGAAAACTTTAGGAACTAACTGACAAATAAACTAGTCGTCAGGATGCAATATGTGTTGATTGCTTAGGCTGCACGCAAGCTTATAAATTTTACGGATGTTCAACAAATAATGAACAATATAAAATCTCAATACTCACCCTATGCAGAAAAATGCACTCTGATAGTATAAAATGCGCGAATAACTCGCTTGTGGTCTGTGGTGGTGTTTGAAGATGGCTCTTGTAATTAAAAATAATTCAAACTGGCTGCAAGTGCAGCGCTACTGGGAACTGCTGCGTGTTTTAGTGATGAGGAATCTCAAAGTACGCTACCGAGGTTCCTTGTTAGGCGTATATTGGTCGTTACTAAACCCGTTGATTATGACGGGACTGTACAGCGCCATTTTTGGCACAACATTCGCTTCTTATTATGGCAATTCCATCCTGAACTATATATTGGCAGCATTTACAGGGCTGGTGGTCATCAATTTTTTCTCTTCCTCCACATCCCAAGCCTTGTCCAGTGTAGTAGGCAACGGAGCATTGTTGAATAAAATTCGCTTGCCTGTTAGTGTGTTTCCTGTATCAATGGTTGCGGCAAATATATTTCAGTTCACAGTCGGAGCCTTCCCTTTGCTGGCAATAATTACATTCGTTAATTCTAAAAGTGTAATAAACGTTCTAGCACTATTGTTTCCCTGTCTGGCTTTAGCTTTAGTTTCTACCGGGGTGGGATTTTTAGTTAGCGCCTTGTATGTCTTTTTTAGAGATTTACCTTACTTCTACGAGTTAGTTGTATTTGTACTCTGGATTAGTAGCCCAGTATTTTACCCGGCCGCCATTGTGCCACCCCAAGTAAAACCATTTTTACTCTTAAATCCACTATCGCCTATTATTGAAAGTTTACGTCAAATTACACTATCAGGAAATTTACCGGATTTAAGTTTAATTTGGGGTGGTTTACTCGGTGGCATAATTATTTTGTCATTGGGATGGTTTTGTTTTCAGTTGTGGCGACATCAATTTATGGATCTGCTGTAGATGGAAGTAATTCGTCTGGATAAAGTTTCGCTATGGCGGCGAACCCAAGAAGAGTTTTCTTATGACCTCAAGAAAACTCTCCTGTCTTTGATAGAAGGTAAATATCGCAAGCCAGCGAAAAAATTGGTTTTAGACAACGTCGATTTAGTTGTTGAAAAAGGCGACAAAATTGGTATTATTGGCGCAAATGGATCTGGTAAATCAACTTTATTGAAGATCATTTCTGGTATACTTCAACCAACGACTGGCACAGTCAGAGTCCGAGGGCAAGTTGCACCTTTGATTGAACTGGGTGCTGGTTTTGATGCAGAAATATCTGTAATGGATAATATTCTGCTCTATGGTGTATTACTGGGATTTTCGAGGGCTGAAATGAAAGAAAGGGCGAACTCAATATTGGAGTTTGCAGAATTGCAGGACTATGCTTTAGTTCCTGTAAAAGGTCTTTCTTCTGGTATGGTTGCTCGTTTAGGGTTTTCCATTGCCACAGATGTACAACCAAATATCTTAATTTTAGATGAGGTTTTATCGGTAGGAGATGAAAATTTTAAAAACAAATGCAAGCAAAGAATTGATAATTTTTGGAATGGGGATGCAACAGTTCTAGTAGTTTCCCATGATTTACAGTTTGTTAAACAATATTGTAATCAATTGGTTTGGTTATCTCATGGAAAGATAGAGTTTATAGGCGATGCAGGAGAAGCAATTCAAAATTATTTAAGTACATTAACATCCACATGAATATAAATATTAGGAATAGTAAGTTTCCTTTTATTAAATGTAATTGAACAATGAATATGTCAAGCCTAATAATTATAACCAATAATTATAATCCTTTAATTTAGGAGGGATTGCTGAACAACCTGTATTATGATTTTTTAAATAGTTAAGAATTTTAATTAATTTAATGAATTCATGGGTATATCTAAAGTTTTATTAACAAATCATCACCTAAAAAGCTACGCAGGTTCAGAACTTGTCACTCTCGATTTAGCAATTGAATTTCAACAAAAAGGCTGGTCAGTAACTGTTGCAACTTTCTTGTTTGGTGGTGATCTAGCAAGGCATTTTTATGCACGGGGTATAGATGTAGTTAATGTTTTAGAGAAACCTTTGACAGAAAATGAATTTGATTTAGTATGGGGTCATCATTTCCCCGTTTTAATTAAATGCTTAATAGAAGACTCTGTTAAAACAAAATATTTAGTTTTAAGTAGTTTATCTCCATATGAACCTTTGGAAGCAATTCCTTTTTTCTATTCTAAGTCTGATTTAATACTGTGTAATTCAGAAGAGACTAAGAAAGAAATCATAGAACAGAATCATTTACAAGAAATTGATAAGAATAAATTGTTCGTATTTAATAATTCTGTTCCTGCAAATTGGTTTAATCTACCAGTAGATATCAAGGAGACAGAGTTAAGAAAGGTAGGAGTGATTTCTAACCATCCACCAACAGAAGTTTTAACTGCTATAGATATATTAAAATCTAAAAATATAGATGTTGATTTAATAGGGATATTAGAAAGCCCTCAACTAGTAAATATTGATATTCTTAATTCATACGATGCAATCATAACTATTGGGCGTACTGTCCAGCATTGTATGGCTTTAGGAAAACCCGTGTTCTGCTACGATCATTTTGGTGGGCCTGGTTGGTTAACTCCAGATAACTTCAAACTTGCTGAGTGGTTTAACTATTCAGGAAGATGCTGTTACCAAAAAATGTCGGGTGAACAAATAGTAGAAAACTTAATTAATGGTTTTCTTGCAAATAATCAACACATACATTTTTTTAAAAACTACTCTTTGGAGAATTATTCACTAACAAGAAATGTTGAGAATGTTTTAAGTTGCATCAATAACATTAATAAAGATTACGTTGACTTTAATTCTGAGCAAGTAATTGGAAAGGTAGGAGAAGCTTACCGACGTGTATTTACTGAAAATGGTTTCTTAAAGCTTGAACGGGAGCGATCGCAGTCTCAACTGCAACAAACCCAGACAGAATTGGAGCGATCGCAGTCGCAACTACAACAAACTCAGACAGAATTGGAGCGATCGCAGTCGCAACTACAACAAACTCAGACAGAATTGGAGCGATCGCAGTCGCAACTACAACAAACCCAGACAGAACTGGAGCGATCGCAGTCGCAACTGCAACAAACCCAGACTGAGTTGACTTTGTCTCAGTCCCAGCTATATATAACTCAGACAAAGTTAGAACATTGGAAAAACCTCGTCTCTTGGATGGAAGGGAGTAAGTTTTGGAAGTTACGAGCCTTATCTTTGAGTATAAAGAAAGGAATAATAAATTTACCTATCCTTAAGCTTGCCTTTAACAGGTTGCCTGTTTTTCAGAAAAAAAACTATCCCATATTTATCAAACGTATAGGTAAGTGGCTCAAGCATCAGATCATGAACTTTCGTACTAGAAATGAATTCGCTGATGCACTATTAGCAAAAGTTTTACAAAATTTCTCTGGCTTTCCCGAATATAGTCAATGGATTAAAGATTATGAAGCAAAAGATGAAGAACTGACGCAACAAAAAAAGAATTCTTTATTATTCCATTATCAACCTGTATTAAGTATAGTTTTTCCCGTTTATAAACTACCACTAACCGTCTTACAAGAGACAATCAATAGTGTTATTCAACAAACTTACTCCAATTGGGAGCTATGTATTGCTTTTGCAGATATAGATAATTATCAAACCATTGATTATTTAAAAACCTTGAGTTTACAGGAAAAACGCATAAAACTTAAGGTAATGGCGGAAAATAAGGGAATTTCTGGTAACTCTAATGTATCTCTAGATATGGCTTCGGGCGAATTTGTAGCTTTGCTAGATCATGATGACTTGTTGGCACCTTTTGCATTTTATGAAGTCATCAGTGAATTGAACAAGCAACCCGATTTAGACTTTATTTACTCTGATAAAGACTGTATTAGTGCCAACAGCATGGTAAGGTCAAGGCTCTTACTCAAACCAGAGTGGAGTCCAGAAATCCTATATTCTGCTAATTATTTAACCCATCTGTGTATTGCTCGTCGCACACTTTTGGAAAAGATTGGTGGCTTTCGTCCAGAAACAGATGGCGCGCAAGACTGGGATTTATTTTTACGTATCACAGAAAATACATCACGTATCGCTCGAATTAATTCTGTGCTTTACCATTGGCGGATTATACAAGGTTCAACCTCCTTGGGAATAGATTCTAAGCCATATGCACTTGAAGGACAACTGCGATCTATCCAAGATCATCTTACTAGAACAAAATTGCCGGCCACAGTTTCACCACACCCTGAATCTGGTTTTCGCTTAGAATGGCAAGCCTCGCCTGCAACAGTATCAATTTATATTGATGGTGATGTACCTTGGGATTCTCTATTAGCTTGCATTAATGCTGTTGCCCAATTTTCTGACCCCAAATTACACAAAGCAAAAATTACTTTACCCGAACACACATATACTTCCAAAGCTACTGAAAGAGAAAATCTGATAAAAGCAATCAGTTTACCTATTGATTGGCTACCAATTAAAGAAGGAAATTCTAAATTAGTTACTTTAGCTAACAATATAAAACAAGATAAGACTGATGTAGTTGTGTTTGTATCAGGTCTTGTTAAGAGGTTTACCGAAGGATGGATACAAGAACTAAGCGGATGGGTGCTTAACCATCCAGATATTGGATTTGTGTCCTCACTTATTTTAACCGATAACAATTTAGTCGTAGAAGCTGGATTAGTTGTTGACAAATATGATAACGGCTCTCCCTTAATGCGAGGAAATTTCTTATATTCCTGGGATATATTTGGTGGGGCTTTATGGTACAGAAATTGTAGCGCTAGTTCTCCTTGGGCTATAGCTTTTAGTTATAAAAATTACTTAGAAGTCGGAGGATTATCTTCTAACTCTCCTTCTTTATCACACGCCATGATTAAGCTTTGTCAAGCTATTCGCGCAAATAATAAAAGAGGCTTAGTTAACCCTCATGCTCGCGCATTTTTGCAGGATTTACCAAAAAATGATATTCCGGAATTTGACGATTCTCTAGGAAATGATCCTTATTTTCATCCCGCCTTTGCTTCAGTTGTTCCTTTAAAATTAAGAGTTAAAAATGGTAAAAAAAATTAAATTACCCAAATTTCTCAAAGACATAATTAAGAAAAACATTATCGTAGATAGATATATAAGAGATGCTACCGCACTTGCGGGTATCATGGATTTCTCCTGTGCAGATATTTCTGAAATTCAGCAGCATCCAGAGCGAGTCAATCAATCAGGCAGTCAAACGATAAATTGGTATGTACCACCGTTTGAAAATGCCTTTTATGGTGGTGTTATGACCATACTCCGCACTGCTGACTATTTACATCAGCATGGAAAAATCAAACAAAGATTTTTAATTTGTGGAGATAGTAATGCTGAAGTGATGCTTACTAAGATTACTAACGCTTTTCCTAATTTGAATAGTGCTGAAGTAATCATTCTCAACTCCATAGAAGCTATTCAGAACATACCAGCATCAGACTTCTCAATAGCTACTCTTTGGACAACAGCTTATGTCTTATTAAAAGTAAAAAATACTGGCTTAAAATTCTATTTTATACAAGACTTTGAACCACTATTTTATCCTGCTGGATCAACTTACGCTCAAGCTGAGGCAACTTACCGTTTTGGGTTCTATGGAATTGCTAACACTATCAGTTTAAGAAAAATATATGAAACTGAATATACTGGCATAGCGACTCATTTCACACCATGCGTAGATACAAAAGTCTTTTATCCTGACAGTAGCCTTAAGAAAAATTCTACTCCCAAGCGCGTATTCTTTTATGGAAGACCAGGACATCCGCGTAATGGATTTGAGTTAGCAGTTGAAGCAATGCGTAAGCTGAAAACCCGTTATGGTTCTCAGATAGAAATCTTATCTGCTGGTGCTGATTGGAAGCCTAAAGAATATGGTTTAGAAGGAGTTATAGAAAACCTGGGACTCTTAAGTTATGAAGAAACAGGCAATCTATATCGTTCTTGCCATGTTGGACTTTCAATGATGATGACCAAACACCCATCTTATTTACCTTTTGAGATGATGGCTTGTGGTGTATTGGTTGTATCGAATATTAATTCAAGTACTCAGTGGTTATTGAAAGACAGGGAAAATTGTTTATTATCCCATCCTAGCGCTAGTTGTATCGCTGAAACAATATCAGAAGCTATTGATAAGTATGATGAGTTTGATGTAATTAGAAACAATGCAATTAATTGTATTAAAGATAACCATGCTGACTGGTCTGTTGAGATTAAAAAAATCCACGATTTTATTCAAAGTCAATAAATCACCATCTGTGAGTAAAGATCAAATCTATCTAAATTAATTTAATTCCGTACTTGAAAAGTATGATAGTACTTAAATACGAATTAATAAACTAATTGATGTTTTTTTAATGGCAACCCATATTATAAAAAATCAAAGTAATCTGAACTGGCTATATCTTCATATAGCAATGTTTATCATTGGATTCATATTAATTATAACTAGGCGACCAGATGCAATTTTAAATCCTCAATTTTGGGCAGAAGACGGAACTATATTTTATGCCCAAGCTTACAATGATGGTATTTTGAAATCATTGTTTTCTCCCTATGCAGGATATCTACATACTGTTCCCAGGTTAACTGCTGCTTTCAGTATGTTTTTCTCTTTAAAAGCAGCACCCCTTGTGTTCAATGTAATTGCGATTACAATTCAAATTCTGCCAGTTAATTTTCTAATCTCATCGAGATTTTCTAAGTTAATCCCCAAGCTCAATCATAGAATCGCCTTATCATTACTTTATTTAGCTTTACCTGGATGCTATGAGATTAATGCAAATCTTACTAATGCACAATGGCATCTAGCACTTTTAGTATTTATGGCAATGATTGCTCAATCTTTGCAATTATTACTTAATTTATTCGATGTTATCCTAATTTTTGTTGGCGGATTAACAGGGCCATTTGCAATTATAATGATACCTGCTATTTTATTTTTTGGCATTTATAAAAAAAAGAACAATATTAGAATTAATAAATTATTTTACACAAAATTTTGGGTTTTAACAGCCACAGCAATAATTCAAATATTAATTATTTTTACTGATAAAAGAGGGCAAGAGAGGATCAACGGATTAGATGCAAGCTTTCTATCTTTAGATTCTGTATCTACAATTGCAAAAATTTTGATAAATCATCTGTTTTTAATATCAATTTTGGGAACTAAAATGACAGATCATCTAGTCAAGAATTTCCCATTATACCTATATATAATCGTCGGTATATTAGCATTAATTGTAGGGACTACTATTATAGTTTATGTATTAATGAGATCACCTCTAGAACTAAGATCATTTTTTGTATTTGCTGCTCTAATTCCTTTTACTGTTCTACTTTCAGAGTTTCCAAACATCAATGATTTTGCGCTGGTTGGTTTTGGTGGACGCTACTGGTTTAATTTAACACTGGCTTTTTGTGTAGGAATTTTATGGTTTTACTGCCACATAAGTAATAAAAATAAAAGTAATTATATTTTACAGATAGGCACACTAATTGTCTTGTTACTGATGTTACTTGGCATAGTGAGTGATTGGCAGCATCCTCCTTTTACTGATTTTAAGTTTGCTGAATATGCTGACAAATTTACGGAATTAGCACCTAGAGAAAAAATAACAATTCCCATAAATCCAAGTTGGTCTATGGAACTAATAAAACATTAGTTAATATTGAATGTTGATTAAGTTCATTGCAGAATATTATCCTTGATTAATTTTTGGGGAGTTTGAGTAAATTTAATATGCAAAAAAACTGATATGAAAATATTTAAATTTCTGCTTGGTGGTAGTTTAGCAGCAGCACTAAATCTATTACTGATTTTTTTACTGGTTGAAAAGCTCAACTTCAACACTCCCTTATTACGAAATATTGCCAATGTAATATCAATTGAAATTTCCTTAATATTTAGTTTTTTTGTATACAGAACTTGGGTATGGACTGGTGGTGTTTGGAATCTTAGAGAAGTATTCTTACGTCAACTACCTCTTTATCATGTTTCTGCTGGACTAGCAGTTTTTACGCGTGTTTTCTTGATTTTTCCGATTTTAGATTGGTTGCAGGTTAACTATGCAGTTAATACTGTAATAGGCGCACTTTTGAGCGCATCTATTAATTATTTTATTAGTGATAGTTTTGTATTTAAAACACCAAGAAAACAAAATCGAGATGATTTACAAGGAGAAATCCCTTTAGATACATATTATCCAGAAGCATTAGCTCCAGCTATATCAATCGGATCAAAATCAAAGCAATCTGAATCGAAAGTTGTAGATGTTTCTAAAACTATTACTACTTTATCAATAGTCATTCCAGCCTACAATGAAGAAGATTGCATAGTGCAAACAATACAAACTATTAGCAAAACCTTAGAAATTGAACAAATAGATTATGAAATTTTAGTTGTTAACGATAATAGTAGGGATAGAACTGAAGAATTATTGCAGCAAATTACTTCACATAATAGTAAACTACGTTATGTGAATAATTATTATCCTAATGGCTTTGGCTTTGCGGTTCGCTGTGGTTTGGAGAACTTCACAGGGGATGCTGTAGCTGTGGTTATGGCAGATAGTTCAGATGCACCAGAGGATATAGTATCCTACTTCCATAAGCTACAAGAGGGTTATGATTGCGTTTTTGGTTCTCGCTTTATTAAAGGTGGTAAAGTAATTGATTATCCTGGTCACAAACTAGTTGTGAATCGTTTAGCAAACTTATTTATTCAAATCTTATTTAGTTTGAAATTTAATGATATTACTAATGCCTTTAAAGTTTATCGAAAGGAAGTAATTGAAGGTATTTCTCCCTTAATATCTCATCACTTTAACTTAACGGTAGAATTGCCTCTTAAAGCTATAGTTAGAGGTTACTCCTTTACAACTATTCCTATAATTTGGAGAAATAGAACCACAGGTGTTTCTAAGCTCAAACTAAAAGAAATGGGTAGTCGATATTTGTTTATAGTTCTCTACATTTGGTTAGAAAAACACCTGTCCCGTGGAGATTACCATCTCAGTAAAAAAAGAACTGTCGTTAAATCAAAGGCTGAATCGAATGGCTGAACGTGTTTTAATTTTAGGAGGGGCTGGTTTTATTGGCAGTTCTTTAGCAATCAGTCTCAAACAACAGCATCCTTCATGGAAAATCAGTTGTTTTGATAATTTACGGAGACGAGGTTCAGAATTAAATCTGACTAGATTCAAAAAATCAGGAATTGAGTTTATTCACGGTGATATTCGCTCTTCTAGCGATTTAGAACCCGGAATGTTCAATATCGATACTATTATTGACTGTTCTGCTGAACCTTCTGTTCTTGCAGGATTTTCCTCTCCACAATACGTCCTGCAAACAAATTTATTAGGAACTATTAATGTTCTGGAACTAGCTAGACAAATCGATGCTCGTTTGCTTTTTCTCTCTACTAGTCGTGTTTATCCGATTGAAACACTGAAGTCCATTAATCTGATAGAATCACCAACCCGATTGACTATTGCTCCTGAGCAAACAATTTCCGGAGTATCTAATCTTGGTATTGCCGAAGACTTTCCTCTTCAAAGCTACCGTTCTCTATATGGTACTACTAAACTTGCATCAGAGATGCTAATTGAAGAGTATCGACAAGCTTACGGTATTCAAGCAATAGTTAATCGTTGTGGCGTAATTACAGGGCCTTGGCAAATGGGTAAAGTTGACCAAGGTGTTTTTGTTTTATGGTTAGCTGCACACTATTTTGAGAAATCTTTAAGTTATATCGGCTACGGTGGTACAGGTAAACAAGTGAGAGATTTATTACATATTGAAGATTTATTAAGACTAATTAGCTACCAATTAGAACATTTTTCGGAACTAGGTGGGGATGTATTAAATGTTGGTGGAGGTGCTGATAATAGTCTATCTCTATTAGAAACTACTAAGCTCTGTGAAGCAATTACGGGTAAGTCTATTCCTATTAAATCAGAAGTCACAGCTAGACAGGGTGATATACCCATTTACATTACAGATTCTTCCAAAATTATCTCTAAGACTGGATGGAAACCAACCATGAATCCAGAACAAACTCTGCGAGATATTTATAGTTGGATTCTTGAATATGAGGAATTTCTTCAGCCCATTTTATCCTAACCTGTTTACTATACTTTGATGTGAGAAATAATATCATGCCCACTGTTCTAATTACTGGTTCATCTGGTCTGATAGGTTCAGAATCCGTTCATTTTTTCGCCCAGAAAGGTTTTCGGATTTTGGGCATTGATAATAATATGCGTGCGGTGTTTTTTGGTGAATCTGCTTCGACAGACTGGAATCGTCAAATTTTAGAAGATAAATATGGTGAGAGGTATCGCCACTATGATATCGATATCCGCGATCGCACTGCTATAGAAAACCTCTTTCAAGAATATTCTACTGATATTTCTCTCATTATCCATACAGCAGCGCAACCATCCCATGATTGGGCTGCAAAAGACCCCCACACAGATTTTACAGTCAATGCCAACGGCACTTTAGTTCTATTAGAAGCAACTCGACAATACTGTCCGCAAGCAGTTTTTATATTTACTTCCACTAACAAAGTCTATGGCGATACCCCTAACTATCTACCTTTACAGGAGTTAGAGACTCGCTGGGAAATTGCGCCCAATCATCAATACAAAGAAGGTATTGATGAGTCAATGACAATTGACAACTCTAAGCATTCCCTCTTTGGGGCTTCCAAAGTTGCCGCAGATGTACTAGTTCAAGAATATGGCAGATATTTCGGCATGAAAACTGCCAGTTTTAGAGGTGGTTGTTTGACTGGGCCTAATCATTCTGGCGCTCAATTGCATGGCTTTCTCGCTTACTTAATGAAATGTACTATTTCGGGTGATACGTACACTATCTTTGGCTACAAAGGCAAACAGGTTAGAGATAATATCCACAGTTACGACTTAGTGAACGCCTTTTATCACTTCTATCAAAACCCCAGATGTGGAGAGATTTATAACATCGGTGGTTCTCGGCATAGTAATTGTTCTATGTTAGAAGCGATCGCAATTTGCGAAAATATCGTCGGTAAAAAGCTGCAATATACCTATACAGATGATAATCGATCTGGCGATCACATCTGGTATATTTCAGATGTGGGTAAGTTTCGCTCTCACTATCCCACATGGGAGTATAAATATAATCTTCAACAAATACTAGAGGAGATTTATTATGCTCAAACATCTAGACAAACTAATTACGCGAAAAGTCATTAAGTAATCCTGCCAAAATACCAGTTAAGTTAAAATCTGTGAAAGTTGTTACCACTGAAATCTCTGATATTTTACTCCTCGAACCGCAAGTATTTACTGACTCACGCGGCTTTTTCTTTGAATCTTATAATCAGCAAAATTTTACAGATAAACTTGGTATCACCGTAAACTTCGTTCAAGATAACCACTCATTTTCCCAACATAACGTCCTGCGTGGTCTGCACTATCAAATTATTCAACCCCAAGGTAAACTAGTTCGTGCTATTGTGGGGACTATTTTTGATGTTGCTGTAGATATCAGAAAAAGCTCTCCCACCTTCGGACAATGGGTAGGTTACGAACTCAGCGCCGAGAACAAACGCCAATTGTGGATACCTCCAGGCTTCGCTCATGGCTTTGTTGTACTTTCTGAAGTTGCCGAAGTTGTTTACAAAACTACAGATTACTATGCGCCTGGTGGCGATCGCACTATTCTATGGAATGATCCTGATTTAGCGATAAATTGGCCTCTCAAAGAACCACCAATTTTATCAGCTAAAGATAGCCAGGGTCAGCCATTGAAAAGCGCGGAAGTATATGAATGAATCGATCCTACTAATAGGTGGTAACGGTCAAGTAGGTCAAGAAATCCACCAAATCCTTGCACCTAAATACAAAGTTATCTCAGCCGCACGACCCAGGATAGACCTAACTCAAGCTGATAGTCTGCGTCAAATCATCCAAGAAGTCCAACCGCAGATAATCATTAACGCTGCCGCTTACACTGCTGTAGACAAAGCCGAAACTGAACCCGAAATAGCCACAGCTATCAACGCTACAGCACCCCAAATTATCGCCGAAGAAAGCCAAAAACTCGGCTCATTCTTAATTCATATCTCCACAGATTACGTTTTTGATGGACAGCAAAGTCACCCTTACCAAGAAACAGACCCTACTAATCCCTTAAGTGTTTACGGTAAAACCAAACTAGCCGGAGAAATAGCCATTCAACAAACCCACCCCCAGCACCTCATTCTCCGTACAGCTTGGGTTTATGGCAGTTTTGGTAAAAGTAACTTTGTCAAAACCATGCTACGGTTGGGTGCAGAACGCCAAGAAATTCGGGTAGTTAAAGATCAAATTGGCTCCCCTACTTGGGCGCAAGATATCGCTGACACCATAGCCCAGGTGATACCCCAAATACCGGAAATTTCTGGGACTTACCACTACACAAACACTGGGGTAATTAGCTGGTATGACTTTGCCGTGGCTATTTTTGCCGAATCCCAAAAGCTAGGCTTTCCGCTCACAGTCCAACAAATTATTCCTATCACCACCGCCGAATATCCGACTTTAGCTCCCCGCCCTGCCTATTCTGTCCTAGCTTGTGAGAAAATGTCACAAGTTTTGGGAACTGCTCCCCCCCATTGGCAAGAAAGACTGCGGTTGATGCTTCAAGACTGGCTCTCCAAATATTCTTCATTATGAAAGCACTAATTCTCTCTGGCGGTAGAGGTACACGTCTACGTCCACTCACCTATACTGGAGCAAAGCAACTTGTCCCAGTTGCGAACAAACCTATTCTATGGTATGGGATTGAAGAAATGGTTGCGGCTGGTATTACTGATATCGGTATAATTATCAGCCCAGAAACAGGGGCAGAAGTACAAAGTAAAACTGGAGATGGAAAACTTTTTGGAGCGAACATCACCTATATTTTACAAGAACAACCGGCCGGTCTAGCTCATGCCGTTACTGTTGCTCGTCCCTTCTTAAAAGATTCACCTTTTGTCATGTATCTGGGGGATAACCTAATTCAACAAGGAGACTTAAGCAACTTTTTACAACAGTTTATCCAAGAACAACCTGATGCTTTAATTCTCTTGCGTGAGGTTATCAACCCTAGCGCCTTTGGTGTAGCTAAGGTGGATGATACCGGGCGAGTACTACAATTAATCGAAAAACCCAAAGTTCCTCCATCCAATCTAGCTCTAGTAGGGGTTTATTTCTTTTCCCCGATTATTCATGATTCTATTGCTCGTATCCAGCCTTCAAACCGAGGAGAACTGGAAATTACTGATGCTATTCAACGCTTAATAGACGATAAAAGACAAGTATTAGCTTGTAATTTATATGGTTGGTGGTTAGACACTGGTAAAAAAGATGATTTATTAGAAGCTAACCGCTTAATTCTTGATACCTGTTTAACAACGTCTAACTTAGGGGAAGTGGATGCTAAAAGTCAAATCATTGGACGAGTTCAAATTGGAGTCAATTCCCAAATCATCAATTGTACAATACGTGGCCCCGTGGTTATTGGCGATAATTGTTATTTAGAAAATTGCTTTATTGGCCCTTATAGCAGCATCGCCAACAATACAACACTCATCGACTCAGATTTAGAACACAGCGTAATTTTAGAAGGTGCTAAAATATCCGGAATCGATCAGCGAATCATTGATAGTGTAATTGGACAACGCGCGCAACTAACAATTGCTCCCCGTCGCCCAAAAGCATTACGCTTTTTGATTGGTGATGATTGTCAAATAGAACTGACATAACCCCTAAAAACTTAGGGCAAAGATAAAGCTATGTTAAGCAAGACAAGGTTTTTACATCGGCTTGTAGTAGGGTTCAGCCTGCGATATTCTCCTACGCGACTGTAAACCCGATCCTGTTTATGTAGCAGATGATACCAACCCTCAATTATCTAGGTTGTCTTACTTAAGATAATGCAGTTTATAGAAAAAATCGGTATTGTTTTAGCCACATATAATCCCAATCTAGAATATTTTGAGAAACAAATACAGTCTATTAAGCAACAAAGTTGGCAAAACTGGGTTTGTCACATTGTAGATGACTGTTCTCACTCAGAATATCAGGTGGGTATCAAGAAGATTATTGATAACGATCCACGTTTTATTTGCCATTTTCACAGTCATAATCTCAACCACTATTATAACTTTGAACGCGGTCTAAAATATTGCGCCCAAGATAAATCTATTACTGCTATATCTCTTGCTGATCAAGATGATATTTGGCATGAAGACAAGTTGAAAATTTTATTAAAAAAACTACGTTCACAAAAAGCAGTCTTAATACATTCTGATTTAGAGTTAATTAATAGTTACGACCAGACTATTCACCCATCTGCTTGGGATTTTGAAGGACGTAAACCACACAAATTATCCCACGATTTATTGTTACTTCGCAACGTGGTAACAGGATGTTCCGTATTATTTTGTACTTCTCTGCTCACGGATGTACTGCCATTTCCACCACAAAATAAAATTAGCTGGTATCACGATTGGTGGATAGCATTAGTTGCATCACATAGAGGCAAAATTGTACATATCCATCAACCTTTAGTTTGGTATAGAATTCATAATGCTAATAATGTCGGTGTTCTCAAAGACTCAGGCAAAATACATTGTGAATTATTGATTTTATGCCGCAAGAAATTTAAAATCAATGGCAATAGTTATTTAGTTCACCGAGACTTTAGTAAAGCATTTTATCGTCGATTTAAACGGGAACTTAATGAGATAGGTTATACCAATCCTTTTGATGATAGAAAATTGGATTTTGGTTGGAATATTCTTAAATTATTGTATAAAAGTTTGCTCGTAGGCTATAATTCAGAAGGTGCGGCGTTAAGAATTGGGATATTGAAACTAATTTTTGATGTCCAAAGAAGTTATAGAATCATACTTTATCATTGTTTAAAAACCTTTAGAAGTTATTATAAAAACAGTCAATAAGTATGTCCGAAGCGTCAAATCTTCTAGTATCAATTATTTTAGTTAACTACAATGGTGCTGATGTTATACCAAATTGCTTGAATTCCATAGATAAATTTATTCCTAAGGATAACTGTGAGATTATTCTAGTTGATAATGCTTCTCAAGATAATAGTTATGAGTTGGTTGCCAAAGATTTTCCTGATGTCAAAATAGTTAAATTGCCGAAAAACTATGGTTTTGGATCAGGAAATAATGCTGGTGCAAAAATCGCTAAAGGTGAATTTTTACTATTATTAAATACTGATACTATCCTAACTACCAATATTTTACCACACCTGATTGATTTGATGAGAGAAAATCCAGAGGTGGGTGTTATTGGTACTAAATTACTTTTTCCAGATGAGACATTTCAGGTTTCTTTTGCATACACAATTAGTCTTAAAGGTGAATATAAATCTAGAAAACTCCATAAATACGCCGAGGATAAATCTAAGTTAAATAGTTTAGAGCAGGAATTTAACACGATTAAAGAGGTGGATATTGTTGTCGGAGCAGCCTTATTTATTCGTGCAGATTTATTTCATAGTTTAGGTGGTTTTGACGAAAAGTTTTTTATCTATTTTGAAGATGCAGACTTATGTAAACGAGTGCAAAACCAAGGATATAAAATTTTATATACGCCTCAAGTGTCTTTAATACACATAAGAGGCCACTCTATGAAAAAAAATGCCAACGCTACGGCGATGGAATATAGACGTAGCCAAATTTATTATTACAAAAAACATTGTCCTTTATGGGAAAGAATTATTTTAAGAATATATCTATTGGCTAAATTTGTACCTGAGTTTTTGGCAACAAGAAATCCTTACAGTTTAGAAATAATAAAATTATTAAGAAAATTTTGAGTCAGCAGAACTTTTATCTGTAAAATTTATCTGAAAGTTGATGAGAGTAGATGATAAACTGGCAATGAGCAATCAAATTCTGCAACAACAAATTGCCTACTATCGTGCTAGAGCCAACGAATACGATCAGTGGTTTTATCGCATTGGTCGTTACGATCGCGGTAATGAACTAAATCGGCGTTGGTTTAAAGAAGTTGGTATTGTCAAGCAGGGTCTGCAACAAATCGGCCAAGCTGATAAAATCTTAGAATTAGCCTGTGGAACCGGAATTTGGACACAAGAGCTTTTAAAAATTGGACAGAAAATTACTGCAATTGATGCCTCCGAAGAAGTAATTGAAATTAATCGCCGCAAATTAAATTCCCCCAAAGTAGAATATCACCAAATTGATTTATTTGCCTGGGAACCTCAAGCTGAATATGATTTAGTATTTTTCTCTTTCTGGTTATCTCATGTGCCACCAGAATTACTGAAACCGTTTCTGCTAAAAGTTTATAAATCTGTGCGTGTCGGTGGACGATTATTTATCGTTGACTCACGCTTTGAGCCAACATCTACAGCTAATAATCATATTTTGAATGATGATGGCAGTATATATAAAAACCGGAAGTTAAATGATGGGCAAGAATTTCAAATAGTGAAAGTTTTTTATCAGCAAGATGAACTGCAAAAGCATCTGACACAAGTTGGTTTTAAATCCGATGTAAAAGTGACAGACCATTATTTTATCTATGCAAATAATACGAAGTTTTATAATTGATTGATAATATTGGATGCTCATCTAATACCTGCTTAAGGGATAATACTTAAGCATCAAATATTAATCAATTTTATTTGTTCTAATGACTATATCTCTATCTTAAAAACGGCTTGTAGATCCTGGTTTATCGTTGTTTGTTATTAGACAGATAGAATATTCAAGATGATGTCGTAGTTTTTTCAAAAATCAAACATGATTTCTATATGTCTTTATTAATAAACTTATCTTTTGCCCCTCTTCAACCAACAGGCTGGTTAACTTATAGCCTGAATTTGTTGCCGCATATTAAATATTTAGGTGTTAATGTTCTCAGTCCCAGGGAAATTCCTGAAGTAAAAGTTTATCAATCTCCAACTAACATTACAACAGAATGTGGAATTAAAGGACATTTTCAACGTTTGATGTGGGTGCAGTTTAAATTACCCAGTTTTTATAAAAAACTAAAGTCTCAATTATTATTTTCACCTATTCCCGAAGTTCCTCTATTTTCCAGATGTCGCAGTATTGTTACTATTCATGATTTAATCCCTTTAAGATTTCCCCAGGAATTTTCTGCGGCGCAACTTTTTTATTGCCGTAATTATCTACCTGCTGTTATTAAGCAATCAGAACACATTATTTGTAATTCCTTGAGTACTGCCCATGATATCCAGAATTTTCTAGGTGTTCCAGAAAAGAAGATAACTATAACTTCCTTAGCCATTGACACAGAAAATTTTAAGTTTTTGGATTTACCGAAGAAGAATTATTTTTTATATTATGGGCGACATAATATTTATAAAAATTTAAATCGAATTATTGCCGCTTTTGCTGCGTTACCGAACAAGGATTATGAACTGTGGTTAGCAGGCCCAAATGATGCACGTTATACCCCGACGTTGCAAGCACAAGTTGAGGAACTAGGGATAACTCATCGTGTGAAGTTCCTTGATTATGTTTCTTATAGTGAATTACCTGTCATTATTAATCAAGCGATCGCACTTGTTTTCCCCAGTCTTTGGGAAGGCTTTGGTTTCCCAGTCTTAGAAGCCTTGGCCTGCGGTACTCCTGTCATTACCTCTAACCTCTCTTCCTTACCGGAAGTGGCGGGAGATGCAGCTATCCTCATCAACCCCTACAACACAGCAGAAATCACAGATGCGATGCAGAACATAGCGAATGATGTTAAATTGCAATCCCATTTGTCTACCCAAGGAATCGCCAGAGCCAATCAATTTAGTTGGGAAAGAACAGGTAAAGCAACGAGTGAAGTTTTATCTCGTTATCTTTGAATTAATTAATTAATTCTGGGTTTCAAGCCCCGCTAAATTTTAAATTTAGCAGTCTTCAATGAGTGGCGCTTTCTTACCCCCATTCATTGTCTTGAATTTTGAATTTTGAATTTTGAATTGGAGCAAAGCGACTTGACTAATCCACCTTTTGTAATTGCGCTACTCTGGGGTCAATAATTTTCTGACCCAAGCTCGTAAATTTAACCGCGACAGAAAGCTTGCTACCAGAACCAAAAACGTGGGTTATTTCCCCAATCCCAAAACTTTTGTGTAAAACTCTGTCCCCTACTTGCCAATCTTGATTTGCTGTTTGCTTACCATTGGTAGTTGATGGGGGTTTAGTATAGGTTTGTCGGACTTGGTATTGGGTGGTGATTAATTCGGCTGGTAGTTCGTCGAGAAATTGCGATCGCATGGCGGGTTCCCGTGAGCCATATAAGCGGCGTTCACGGGCGAAGGATAAATACAACCGTTCTTGGGCGCGAGTAATCCCTACATAACAGAGGCGGCGTTCTTCTTCTAAGGCTGCGGGGTCATTTAGTGAACGGTAGCCGGGGAATAATCCCTGTTCCAAACCTACCAAGAAGACTACAGGAAATTCCAAACCTTTGGAAGCGTGCAGAGTCATTAGAGAAACGGCTGTTTGACCTTCCTTGAGGTTATCTAAATCGGAACTAAGGGCTGTACTTTGTAGAAACGCTGTTAAAGAAACATCTTCATTCTCTTCTTGGAATTGTAAGACGGCGTTGTAAAGTTCCTGTACGTTTTGGATGCGGTCTTCAGATTCGTCTGTTCCTTGGTTTTGTAAATCTTGTACGTAACCAGAATCTTCTAAAATCCCCATAACTATTTCTGTAACTGGGGCTGTGGTTATTTGCTCTTGCCAACGGTTAATCATTTGGGCAAAGTGATTTACCCCTTTAGCCGATCGCCCAGCTAACGTGTTGACTGATGTTTCATCACTTAAAATTTCCCAGAGAGTTGTACCTAATTGCTGGGAAGCATTGATTAAGTTATCAATAGTCGCCTTACCGATACCACGCCGAGGGGTGTTAATCACTCGTAATAGACTAACTGTATCCGAGGGATTAGCGATCGCCCTTAAATAAGCTATGACATCTTTAATTTCTTTGCGGTCATAGAACTTCATTCCACCCACAACTGTGTAAGGAATCTGATTCCTGACTAACAATTCTTCAAAGGGACGAGATTGGGCATTTGTCCGATACAAAATCGCAAAGCTACCCCAATCTAACTCCGGGTTTTGATGCTCTAATGTGCGGATTTGACGAATTACAAAATCAGCTTCTTCTAATTCATTATCTGCCTTGTGGCAGTAAATTTCCTCACCTGCTCCCCGCGTCGCCTTCAGGACTTTATCAATTCTTTGAGTATTATTTTCAATCAGTTCGTTAGCAACTTGGAGAATGTTTTCACATGAGCGATAGTTCTCTTCTAACTTCACCATTGTGCGGGTATCTTCATCTGGCAAACCATCACCAAATTGATTCTGAAACTCCAGCAGGATGGTGAAATCTGCCATTCTAAAGCTGTAAATAGATTGGTCTGCATCACCGACAACAAAAACCGAGCGATTTTGCCATTCCCATGCACTTTTTCTCTCTTCGCCATTGGTTGTCAACAGGCGAATTAAATCGTATTGTGTGCGGTTAGTATCTTGATATTCGTCTACAAGAATGTGACAAAACTTGCGATGCCAGTAACCTAAAACTTGTTCATTCTGTTGAAATAATCTCGTAGGAATTAAGATTAAATCATCAAAATCAAGAGCGTTGTTTTCTGCTAGTTTATCTTGATAACGATTATAGACATCAGCAATTACTCTCCCACGATAATTTGGCTGGTCTTTTTCAAATTCCTGGGGTGAAAGTCCTTGATTTTTGGCATTACTAATGGCGTAGCGGACAGAACGCGGCTCAAACTTCTTATCATCTAGATTTAATTGTTTCGTGACGATTTCTTTGATGAGACCTTGTACATCAGATTCATCAAAAATGGAAAAATTACGATTCCATTGTCGCCCTTTTTCATCTTGGTATTTTTCGATATCAAAGCGGAGAATACGGGAAAATAAACTGTGGAAAGTACCACACCACAGTTCTTTAATAGTAGTTTTATAAACGCGCGATCGCAATTTAGTTTGTTCGTGTTCTGGTAATAAATCTAAACGCTTTCCGTGTTCTGTCAAGGCTAATTGTTCCGCAAACAGCCGTTGAATCCGTTCTTTCATCTCCCTGGCGGCTTTGTTGGTGAAAGTCACCGCCAAAATATTTTCGGGAGCAACGCGGTGCTTTAGTATTAAATTAGCAATCCGATAAGTTAGCGCTCGTGTTTTACCGGAACCAGCACCAGCAACAACTAACAAGGGGCCGCAATAGTGTTCCACGGCTTGACGTTGGCTGGGATTCAGATGACTGAGAAAGTCGGTAGTCATTAGTTATTAGTCAGTGGTCAGTAGTCAGTAGTCAGTAGTCAACAATTAATGTGAATTGTTCTCCTGACCTCCCCATCTATTACTCTACCTTCAACTTTGCTCCTGAAGTGGCAGATAGACGGTAAAAGTCGAACCCAGACCTGGTTGACTTTTGACGATAATTTCCCCTCCCATCATCTGGCAAAAGTGGCGGCTAATTGCTAAACCTAGTCCAGTACCGCCATATTTTTTCGTGGTTGAGGTGTCGCCTTGAGTAAAGGGTTGAAATAACTGTAGCTGCTGACTAGGGGACATCCCAATACCTGTATCACTCACCGTGAAGGATATCGCACCAAAGGGCATTTCTGCTAAAAAATCTTCTTTTTCTCGCCTAACTGTAAGTTTGATACTGCCGTTGGTGGTGAATTTAGCAGCATTACTGAGTAGATTTAATAATACTTGCCGCATCCTGGTTTGATCAGCATACATTGTACCCAGGTGTTCATCACAATATATTTCTAAAATGTTGTTATTTTTTTCTATAGTCGGTTTGACGGTTAAAACAACATTATTTATGAGTGTAACAACATCAAATATCTCTGGATAAAGGGTCATTTTACCCGCTTCAATTTTCGACAAATCCAGAATATCGTTAATTAGTTCCAGTAGGTGTCTACCCGCAGAATTGATGGTTTCTAGATCACTGGTGAATTCTCCCGACAAACTCAGGTCAGCCGCATCGTCTTTGAGGAGTTGGCTTAAGCCAATTACAGCGTTTAAAGGTGTACGCAACTCATGACTAACATTGGCAAGAAATATACTTTTTGCTTTGCTGGCTGCTTCAGCTAGTTCTTTAGCTTGTTCTAGTTCTTTGGTACGCTCAGATACACGCTCAATTAGACGATTGAGGGATTTAGCCAGTAAGCCGATTTCATCTTCTGTCGTGACAGGAGCGCGTAAATCAAAATTCGGTTTACGGGCTACTTGTTCTGCTACTTGGGTGACGGTAATGACTGGTTCAGCGATCGCTCGACTAGTCCGCCATGCTACGATGGCAGCGATCGCCACTGACACCAGCATACTCACCATCACAATTAATCTCTCAACGCTTTTGGCTTCTTCAACATCTCTTTGTCTCTGACGCTCTTTTGATTCAGCAGTTTGTAAGATATTGGATAACTTCCGTGAGAGTTGCTCTAGCTGCATGGCTGTTTCGCCGCGCATAATCTCCAATAACTTCGCTCTGACTTGAGCCGCCTGTTTTGGTGGTACAGGCTGCTGAATCTCTGCTACGACAGCATCTATTTGCTGCACATAAGCATCTAAATAAAACGCATAGTCTTGTAATAGAGCTTTTAAGTTGACACTAGTTGCAGCCAAGTCTTTAGGTCTACCCTCTATAAACTTGGCAATTTTTTGTTCACCAGCTTCGGCTTTTTTGACATCCCTCAAGAAATCGGCTTTTTTCATGGGTAAGCGCTGGGGATCTTCCAAAAATGCCACAATATTAGAGCTATGTAGTTGCGCTCCAATAACAGCATTCTTATAATCGGTTAATAATTGTCTTTGTTCTTGAGCTTGATTAAATTCCCTGATTTCTTTGCCTCGGTAGTAATTGGCAATTACCAATCCAGTGAGTGAGCCGAAAAAGCCAATTCCAATTGCCACAAAGTATCCATACCCAATTTTCTGATGGATACGCCAGGAACTTGCTTTGAGTTTCCCTCGTGAAGGAAATTCTATAGTTGGGAGTTCGTCTGTCGATGTTGATGGCTCTTCTAATGACACTTCTTTGCTGTCTGAACTGCTGTCAACAGGGATCGGCTGTTGAGTTTGCATCCCTCAAATCTCCTTACCCTCCCGCCAAAACCACTAAACCACCGTCATTTGTATAACTATTACAAATGTTGATAACCACCTGTATTATCTTGGCTGATAAAAAATATAAGTAATTCACCTTTTAGATAATTCGCATGACTTCACGGTGTTTGAGTAGTTTTGATATGAATGTTTACATGGTGACTTGTTAGTACAAAATACTTGTTATTTTGTCGATTTTTTAGTAGTTTCCCTGATTATTTGTCAGAATCTTGTTAGTCTAGCCGGTTCCTTCGTCGGTTCTGGATAAAAACACTAGTTAATAGCTTCTAACCTAATAATCCCTTTTTCATCGGGAATGTTGGAAGAGATAATCTTTAGCAATCGGTTTCTATTTTAGATGACAAACCAGCTTCATAACCAACAAGAAACTAAATATTGTAGTAAATTATAGAAATTTTGCTGGTATACCCACTGGTGAAAGACCGGCGATCGCTCGTAAATTTTGGCAACGAATCAAAGCGATAAAATCTAAGCTAGAACGCCCTTCTATCTTAGCTACTGACTCAATTGCTGATAGTAAATTTTGTGCTGCTTCGGCTTCGGAATAACCACGGCGTTGAGCAACTTTGATCGCTGCTGTGTCAGCATTTAACTCAGACTCTTGAGATTTGTTGCTACGCCAGATCCGCAACAAAGCGATCGCACTCAATCCCCCAGCGATCGCCACCCCCACCACATCAGATTGTGCAGATTCCACTAATCCGCCCAAAAGCCCTGCTAACACCACACCCTGATAAATATTTGGTGTAAACCACCTCACCCCTGTCAACCAAGCGACCTTTTGTAATATGAGCAAATCTCGTTGTGGTTTTGTCAAGCGCTCCCATAAACCAAAGTTTATATATATTAGCCTCTCTTGATTCCAGGGCAAAGGAAAAATCGGGTCAATTACCTGATTTTGTTCTGGTTTGCTGACAATTTTAATCGTCATCCTACCAGAAGCCGGCATTACCTCAAATAAACGACGTATTTCAACTTTTGGCTCCATAGAAATAATTCGTAATCCATGATTTGTAATTAAGATACAAACTTTTCTGTACCCCTGTAGCTGTTTCAAAAGTTATTTTTTCACCACAGAGCCACGGAGATCAGTCCATAGCTACTTCCCCAAGTAAAAATCTATTGCTAATCCCAACACAAAGCTTAACTCTATTATGATGAAATAGAGTGTATGAAAAAACACCGTAAAAGTTCTAAATTACGAATTACGAACTACGAATTATCACATGGATGCGTTTGCTCCCACCCCCCCCGAATGGACACAAAAGGCAGTTCATGCTTACGAGTTTTGCTGTCCAACCTGCCGCGCCAGTAGTTTAGAAGCTTCACAAGTTTGGATTAATCGGCGATCGCCCGTGCTAACAACAGACCATCGGCGTAAATGGCAGGAGTTCTACAATTGCCAATGTGGTTGTGTTTGGTGGGCATGGAGTAGCGATCGGCCTCCATCCAATTTGTCTAAACCACAAGATTCTGATTTGCAATAAAAAAAGCCCTCTTGTATAGAGAGCTTTGGTTAACATTAAGTAGTTAAATACTTAACTTAGAAAGTGAATGTAGTACGGAGTGTACCTACATAAATAGTATCGTTGTTGTTGTTGTTTTCTGGGTTGAAAATCACCAATAAACCGGGGGTCACGAGAATATTATCAGTTAGTTTCAGCTTGTAAAGACCTTCTAAATGATAAGAAGTGCCGCTTTCTGATGCAATATTGTTACCGCCAGTGATTTTAGGTGGCTGACCAAATATCAAACCCAATGTATTCCCTTCTCTACCAAAGTCTTTGATACCAAGGCTAGCAGCCCAGTAAAACGCATCTGCATCTCTGTTAGCACCAGTTACAGCCTCAGCAGTGGTGTAGCCCACCCAACCACCAAGGGTTAGGGTAGAACTGGGTTGGAATGTAGCTTGGAAACCGTAGTGGTTAGCTTCGGTTCTAGCACCAGCAAAGGGATTATTCGCAAAAGAACTTCCTGTGCTACCGAAGAGGTTGGGAGTTTGTTGATAAGTACGAGCGTAGGCGAAACCAAGGTTAAGAGCTTGGTTTGGTTTAAAAGAAACCTGACCAAAAATGGCATTGTTGCCATCAAATAAACCATTTCCATCAGCAGGGTTAGCAGCATTATTTCTGCCTGTTGCCACGTAAGCTGCTGTAAAAGTTAAAGGCCCGTTGGGATTAACATTTACTGTGATACCAGCACCGTCGTTGGCTTGACGATAAATAGGGCTAAAACGTCCGTAGCGGGAGAGAGCGCCAGAACCACTGCTTCTAAAGTCAGGATTAAACACATTGGCGTTTTCGTTCAACTCAGCGCCAGTTGCATCAATCTTGACCCGGATAGAATCGCTCAGATTGAACGCATAGTTGAGTTTATCGATGGTAACACTGTTATCAGTACCGCCGTCATAACCCAAGCGAGTCATGTTAGTGCCGGTGGAAGCATTACCTATGTTATTGGCATTATTAGCAATAATGTTTCCAGCATTTAACCGAGTTTGCAACTGGTCTGTGCCGGTGAAACTGCTGTTTAAGGTTAAACGTACCCGGTTAGCAAAAGCCAGGTTAGAATCTAAATCGCTTCGAGCAGCTTGAGAACCAGAAGGTAGCGCTCTAGTGTCACCAAAAGCTTGGGACACACTGAAGATTGCTTCTCCAGAAAGCTTGGTAGTAGTAGAGAATTGATTAGCTTCTAACTCCGCAGTACGAGCTTCTAAAGCATCGACACGACCGCGTAAAGTTGCTAATTCAGCAGAAAATTCCTCTTGTAAACGCTGTAAAGTAGCTAAATCTTGCTTGCTAACTAAATCAGCTGTTGCTGTAGCAATCAGTTCGTTAACTCTGTCTAAACAAGCATTCAAACCAGCAGCAAACTCATAACGGGTCAAAGCACGATTACCACGGTATGTGCCGTTGGGATAACCTGCAATACAACCATAACGCTCAACCAGAGATTGTAATGCTTGGAATGCCCAATCGGTAGGTTGCACATCTGAGAATTGTGATACAGATGTTACCTGACCAATATTTTGAGCTTTAGAAGCTTGTGTTAATTGGGAAACACTGGTTACTGCCTCACCAGCTAAGGCGCTATTACTAGCGAAAAATGTCGCAGCAAAAACAACTGGACTAAATTTTAAAGCGTTCCAGAACAGTTTTGTCATGGTTTATAACTTCACTCACACCAATTAGTTCATACTCACGGTGATATATTTAACCCTCTTTTACTTAAGGGTATATACACATGATTTATATAATGACTATACATCTTTAGCAGTACTAAAGACAAGATAGTTACCTATTTTTTAAGTTCATATTCATAATTGTTTTATTTGGTGAACATAGAATAATGCGACGTTTATAACGTACTAGCACGCCTTCATTTTCAAACTGCTGTAGTAACCTTGTTACAGTCACTCTTGTTGTGTTCAAGACCTCGGCAATTTCCTGATGGGTAATATATATCTCAATGAGTTGGCCGTTTTCTAAGTTACGCCCAAACTTTTGACTTAGCCAAATAAGAAATTGCCATAAACGTAGGGAAAGAGGCTTACGGTGAACGATGCTTAAAAGCTCCTCTGACCGTTGAATATGCGTCAGCAGATTATTAGTGTATTGATGCCAAAGATGCTGAGGTATAATAATAGCCTCTACACTTGTCAAGCATTCAATTTGATATGGGTTTACCTTGGATAAAGGATAACCAATCACATCTCCTACTCCCCAATAACCCAAAGTAATAAATGAGCCATCTTCACTCCAGGTGAGAGTCCGAACAGCCCCACTCTCAATGCGCCAGAGTATGTCTTTACCAGGTGGGATGACTTCTTTACGCGTAAATAGTCTTTGTGTTAAATGCTCATTTATCGTAGAGTCATTCAAGATAACAGCAGAAGTTTGAGGAAAAATTGTAGAAGACATTATATGAGCATTTTCTAAAGGAGAAATAATGAATCTTCAAATAATTTGGGGTCTTGGCAATTGTATCGATATCTAATAAGTATTGCGATTTATAAAAATTTAATAGGTTTAGTCTATTAAAATACAGCAGCAAATTTTTAAAGTTAAGATTTGAATTTTTGATTATCTTGTGATGGCTATCTTAAAACATGAGTATATCTTGCATTTTTCCCTGAAAAATAAACAATAAATAAAGTATTTTTAGTAAACATACTTTATTTTAATAGTCCATCTTTATAGTTTGTAAGTAATTTTTGAATTGCTATTTCAGAGTTAAATCATAGGGTCTTTATATATTGATATTTATCAAATAGCTGTATTTTAAACACCTAATGCCAGGACAGATATAATTACTGCTCATGAGTAACATAAGATTACTTAATGTTGTTTTTTCTTCCTTTCGCCTTAAACGCTCATATGACGAATCACGCAACAAGAGAGTGAAAATTTCTTTTCTCTCTACCTAAATAATCTCTAATTCCTACGTTGAGGTCAGAGTCTGGTGATGATAATCAACCAAAGCTTTACTTAAGACTCTTTGGTTAAATGTAATACTTTTTACTATGTGTTTTAGCTGTCGTTATAAGCTAATCTAGTTTTGTAAGTTTAAGAAAAGATAAACGATTGGTAAAATATCACCTTTAATAAAAAAAATCCCGCTCCTGGGAGGGATGGGATTCGCTAAAAAATACTCCAGCTACAATTAGGCACGTTGACCAGTTACGATATATGCCACTCGTTGACCGATGTTAGTTGCATGATCAGCCATACGTTCTAAACAACGAATTGCCAGTGCTAGCAGTATGATTGGCTCAACAACGCCTTGCACATCTCGTTGCTGGGATAAAGTTTGATAGAGGTGATCATAGGCATTATCTACAGCATCATCTAAATGCTTGATACTACGTCCACCGGCTTCATCTAAATCTGCCAAAGCCACTAAGCTAGTAGCTAGCATAGCTTGGGCGTGATGGGCCATGACAGCAATTTCCGGTAGAGATGGGTGAGTCGGATAAGGAAAGATTTTGACTGCTATTTGAGCTAAATCTTTGGCATAATCACCAATACGCTCTAAATCTCTGACTAATTGCATAAAAGCACTCAAACAGCGCAAATCTTGGGCTGTAGGTGCTTGTAATGTCATTATGGATGTACAATCTGATTCTATTTGTCTATAAAAACGGTCTATTTTTTTATCTAATCGGGGAAGTTCCTCAGCCGCTTTTAAGTCGCGGGAGAATAAGGCTTGGTGGCTGAGGCGGAATGATTGTTCTACCAAAGCTCCCATGCGTAATACATCCCGTTCTAAACGCCTAATGGCTCGTGCTAACTGGGGATTTTCAGGGTTGGGACTATAAACGACAGCTTTCACACTTGTAGTCTCAAACGTGAAGATATCTTTAACTATAGTCTTGGCGTTGTCAGTTTGCCACTACTTCAGGTATGTGAAGTTGTATCCATGCGCCACCGATTTCTGAATGGTTCATGGCTTTGATAGAGCCACCGTGAGCTAAAATAATTTGTCTGACGATCGCTAAACCTAACCCATTACCGACAATATTAGTATCCTGCAAAGCTGAGTGTGTCCGGGCTTTATCTCCTCGATAAAATCGCTCAAAAACATGGGGTAAATCTTCTTCTGCAAAACCTTTACCAGCATCAATTAAATTTATTTCGAGGATGGGAGGAGCAGAATTAGCTTCATGATTCTTCTTAAAAGATAAGATTTCGGCTTGAATTTGAATACTGGTATTGGGTGAGCTGTACTTAATACTGTTATCTAGCAAGTTGAGAAATACTTGATAAATCCGGGCTGAGTCGGCTTTAATCAAGAGTTTTTCTGGGCCAGAGTAGGAGAGAGAGAGATTTTGACGCTGTGCTAGAGGTTCTAGGGTTTCCCACACTGAAGTGATGAGCGATCGCAATTCTACCGTTTCCATCTGCAACTGCATGGTAGGATTTGCTTCCATTTGGGTCAGTTCTAGCCAACTTTGGACTAAGTTAACCAGTCTGTCCACTTCCTGCATCAAACGGTCAACCCAACGATTTAAGGGCGGTTCCAGGCGATTTTGCAGGGTTTCTGCAACCAAGCGAATGGAGGTTAGGGGTGTGCGTAATTCATGGGCTAAATCAGAAAAAGACCTTTCCCTTAGCTGATTCATGTCTAGGAGGGGCTGGCGATTTTCCAGAAAAACTCCTACTTGTTCATCGTGTAGTGGTAAGCTAAACGCCCTTAACATCATAGATTTGATGGTGGGCATTTCTGCGGCGTTATCACAAGAGGGATGAAATACCCACTCTTTCGTTTGGGGTTTTTGGCGATCGCGTGTTTGCTCGATTAACTGATCAAGTTCATAAGAACGCACCAATTCTAGCAACAAACGCACCTGTCCCGGTTGCCATCTTTGTAAATATAAGATTTCTCTGGCTTGCTGATTACACCACAGCAATTGATTTTCTTCATCTACCTGCAAATAGCCCACTGGCGCAAATTCCAGTAGGTCTTGGTAAGTTTGCAGCGACTGTTGCAAATCTAGTCGATGCTGTTTGAGAGTAGCGATTTCTCGTTGCAGACGAGGAAGCAACGGCAACGCCACTTTCAGCTTAGAAGTATGGGAGTGCAGAGGTTGGGTAACTCGCGTCAGGTAGCGGTTTAGTTGAATCTGTTGCCAAATCCATAACCCAATACCTACCGCCAAACCCAGAAAAAATCCCAATAAGAGCATTTGAGTTTAAGTTGTTAGTTGCGGGTGATTAATAAAAACTAACAACTATCTCAATAGCTTATCCGAATCGATATCCAAATCCTCTTACAGTCACAATATATTCTGGGTGACTGGGGTCTTGTTCCAATTTTTCTCGCAACCAACGAATGTGGACATCTACAGTTTTGCTATCGCCGACAAAATCCGGCCCCCAAACCTGGTCTAGCAATTGTTCCCGTGACCATACTCGACGAGCGTAACTCATGAACAGTTCCAACAAGCGGAACTCTTTGGGTGAAAGATTTACTTCTTGTCCTCGTACCAATACGCGACACTCTTGAGGATTTAAAGTCACATCTTTAAATTTCAGTACAGGTAGTTGGGGTAAAGTGATGAGGCGCTGACGACGGAGTAAAGCGCGACAACGTGCCACCAACTCCCGCATACTAAAGGGCTTAGTTAAATAGTCATCTGCCCCTACTTCTAAACCTAACACGCGATCGGTTTCACTACCTTTGGCACTGAGCATCAAAATTGGTACTGGGTTGCCTTGATGACGCAACAAACGGCAGATATCTAAGCCATTTATTTGGGGTAACATCAAATCGAGAATCACCAAATCAAAGGGAAAATCACCTCCGTTTGGTTCAAAACTTTTGAGATACTCCACAGCTGACCTACCATCAGCAGCAGTTACTACCCCATAACCTTCCTCTTCCAGTGCTACTGCTAGCATTTCTTGGATGAGTTCTTCGTCTTCCACTACCAGAATCCGACTGGTTTGTCCAATCTCTGTTCTAGCCGAATACTTAATCGATTCACTGGTGTACATTGATATCACAAAAGTTCAGGCCCTGTGGTTGTATCAATATGGTGGTTAGAGTTGATTATCTATTTTTCACTACATTCACACTTTGGCGATCGTGAATGATTCTGCAAGTAATATATGTAACACTGCCAAATATACCATAAATCGCTCTAGCTACACGCTCAGAGCAATTTCTGGAGTGCAATAGCTCTATACAAAATTTAAAATACACCACAGATAGCCCCAAGAGATCCAAAATTCCAAAATTCTACAGGATTTTAGATTGAGCCTGAATATAGATATTGATTGTCAACTAAAACCACAAACTGCTTGACAGGGGTCTATTGATTTAAGTATATTCTTTTTAGTACTTTTGTACTAAGAGCATACCAAACAACAATAAAACTCACGGCATAAATTTGATTTTATGCCAAGTAATATTTATTGCTTTATTACAGTATTTGCACTGCACCTTAAATGTATATTTAGGGGCTACCATCATGTGTGCATGGAGTAGTTACTGGTATTGCTGACTACTCAATTAATCATCATCTAATCAAGGGAGTTGAAATATGACGACAGTTGCCCTCAAAGATAGCAAGCAGCAACTAATGCAAGCATTTCAACAAATTTTAGCAGAACAGAAAAAACTAGAATCCAAAATAGCCACTAAACAAGAAGAAGCAGACAAGGCAAAAAATCAAGAAATTTTGGCAATTGCTTCTCAATATACAGTTGATAGTATTGTCAAATCTTTAGCAGATTTACAATTAGAATTTGGTAGTACTGTTAATGCACTCTCTACAAAATTGGCTAAAGAAAACTCTAAATTAGATGAATTGAACCAATCTATAGAAATTGAAACAAAGCATTTACAAGATTTACAAAAAATTAGAGTTGTTGCAGATGCTTTAGATATCTTGACCCAAGAACACCAGGAAAAATTAAAGACTCTAGAGCAAGATACAGCTAGTAAAAGAGAAGCTTTAGAAAAAGAAATATCAACTAGACGTAAAGAATGGCAAAAAGAGCAAGCTGAATATGTAGAATCTCTACAAGCTTACAATGATATTTTAGCCAAAGAACGTCAGCAAGAAGCAGAGGAATATCAATATAAATTAGAAACAACTCGTAAACTCAACACAGATGTATACGAGTCTAAAAAACGGAATCTAGAAAGAGATATTCAAGAAAGAACTCAACAGAAAGAGAAAGATTGGTCAGAAAGAGAAAAAATTAACACCGAACGTCAAACCATCTTTGCAGAATATCAACAAAAAGTAGCTGCATTCCCAGCAGAATTAGAAGAAGCAGTGAAAAAAGCTAGAGAAGAAGCAATTAAAGATACAAGTCAAAAAGCTAAAATTGAAGCAGATTTATTTGAAAAAGAGTGGGAAGCCAGTAAGCAGAGTTACGAATTAAAAATTAAATCACTGGAAGAAACTATTCAAAAACAAACAGAACAAATAGAAAGTATTTCGGCTCAATTGCAAACAACACTAAAACAATCACAAGATTTAGCAATGAGAGCTTTTGATAGTTCCACAACTAAATAAATATCAGTTTTTGGAAATTCGCAACCAATAGTGGCAGTAAATAGAGGTTTTTATGGCAGTCAAAAAGTTAACTGATAAGAACACCAAAGCAGAAATTTTACAGGCTTATGAAGATTTAACTAAAGAAACAGCATCTCTTAAGTCTCAACTTAGCCAAGCGCCTAAAGAAACACCAACTATCAAGAAAGAACAACCAAAATCAGAACAAACTCAGATAATGAATCAGCCTTATACCATCCAACAAAAAATGAATCATACAATTGAGAGTCTAGCAAAAATTCAGTTGGGATTTGGTAGTGCAGTAAATGAATTATCGGAAAAGCTGACTACACAAGCTTCAACACTATCTGGAATTAGCGAAGCGGTGGCAACAGAAGTTGAGCAATTAAAAACCCTACATAGCTTAGAAGTTTCTGAAAATACATTAGATACACTTATTACTACTTATGAAGAAAATGCAAAAGCCTATCAAGATGAATTTAATCAGCGCTATGAAGTACTTTCGCAAGAAATTCTTGAACAAAGAATAAATTGGCAAAAAGAACAAGAAGAATACCAAAGAAATATCAAAGAACGAAATGAAAATCAAAATAAAACTCGACAACGAGATAATGCAGAGTACAAATATGATTTAGAACTTGCTCGTCAATTGGCAACGGATGACTACGAACAACAGCAAAAAGCTTTGTATAACCAATTAGAAGCATTACAACAAGATGCAGAAAAACAGTGGAACGATCGGGAAAAAGTAATTGCCGAAAGAGAAAAGCAATTTGAAGATTTTAAAACGAAAGTAGAAGTATTTCCTAAAGAGAAAGAAGCTGCCGTTAAGAAAGCTACAGAAGAAGGTAAAGGGATTGCTTACTACCAAGCTAAGGTTAAAGCTGATTTATATGCTAAAGAAGTAGAAGGACAGAAACGCTTCTATGAACAGAGACTTCAGTCTTTGGAACAAACAATTAACAATCAAGAGACGCGACTACAAAACTTATCTAAACAGCTTGATTCTGCACTCAAGCAAGTTCAAGATTTAGCGGTAAAAGCTATTGAAGGTACTGCTAATGTCAATTCTTATCAAGCAATCAAGGAAATAGCTTTAGAACAGGCAAAAAGTCAAGTGAAAAATAAATAAAATACAAATAATAAAAATAAATAAAAAGACGTAATTTTCGTTACGTCTTTTTAAAATGTAAACACATTTAATTAAAAATATTATTGGTCTGTTTTATCTGGTTTTCCATTATTGAGTGGTTTTTTTCTATTCTTGTTGCTTGCCTTTAAATTTTTATTGGATGGTTGATTGGGATTAGGTTGTTGGCTAGCCATAGAATGCAATCTGCTAATGAGTAATAATTGTATCTTCATTTAGCATATTACTATTTCCAGAAATCAGTCAATAAATTTACATAGTAAAATAAAATAGAGACGTTATAATATTTACGTCTCTATGTCCAAGGAAACCCATTATTTGTAGTTGTTTTAAGAACTGAAAGATTTGTCAGAATAAATTATTCAGTATTTTAAGCTACTTTCTATAGATAGTTGCTCGGCAGGTTAATTTGATTACAACCAAATGTTTTAAACGAGTCAAAGGGAAACGCTAACTGCCGATGAACTTATATACCTAACTACAATCTGGTATTGAGGATTCCGGAAATTAAAAAATACTATGGCAGTTTACAGGTGATCTTTGTGTTCACATAGTATCTTGTAAAGACCCTACGCAAACACCACCAGCCTCAAGTTGAATTATCTTAAGCAAAGGAAGAGAAGTCTAAATTCGGTGGTATGTCTTGAATACGTCCTGGCCCGATCGCCTGCAATGCCTCTTTTAAGTTAATATCACCTGTATACAATGCACGTCCCACAATCACACCAGTCACGCCTTGGGGTTCCAACGCCAACAAACTCAACAAATCGGTGACAGAACTCACTCCACCAGATGCAATCACAGGGATGGAAATGGCGGCTGCTAGTTCTCGCAATGCGTCTAAATTTGGGCCTGCGAGAGTCCCGTCACGGTGGATATCTGTGTAAATGATGGCGGCTGCACCCATTTCCTGCATCTGTACAGCCAATTGAGTTGCTAAAACTTCAGATGTCTCTAACCAACCACGAGTAGCTACTAGTCCGTTACGAGCATCTATACCGATAATAATTTGTCCGGGGTATTGTTGACAGAGTTCTTGTACAAGCTGGGGTTGTTCTACGGCGACAGTACCGAGAATTGCCCACTGTACACCTAAATTAAATACTTGTTCCACACTGGAACGATCGCGCAATCCGCCACCAATTTCAATAGGTATAGAAATAGCTTGAGCGATCGCTTCAATTGCTCCTAGATTTACTACTTTACCTGCTTTCGCACCATCTAAATCTACTATGTGCAGACGTGTTGCACCCTCATCTACCCACTGTTTAGCAACATCAACCGGATTTTCACTAAACACTTGTGAGCGATCGTAGTCTCCTTGATAGAGTCGCACACAACGACCTTCTAGTAAATCAATTGCTGGAATAACATCCATCTCCATCCCCCTGTATTTAATGCCATGAAGAGTACTAATTTTGTGCAAATCCCGATTTAGTTTTTCACTTTTAGTTGTCTGACAGCTTGTGCGAAACCCACTACAATCAAGATATTAGAAAGAGTCAAAAATACTTCCGCACCACCGTGTAACCAGTCTACGTTTGCTAAGGCTTCACCATAATGAACTTTGGCATAAATGCCGGCGGGAATAGTCACACCTACAAAAACAAGAGTACCGTAAAATCCATATAGGGCTAAACGAGGCATCAGCTGACTGCGGTGGATAAACCACAAGAAACCCAAATAGGGAAATAGGGATAGGGCAAATAGGGTTTCTTTAGACATAATCACAATTTGGTAACTGGTAATTGGTAATTGGGGGGAGAGATTTGCACTCGTTTACCTTCTCTCCCTTATTCTCTAATCCCTAACCTCTATTTTCGCAGAACGCCAAATCAACCATGCTGCTGCCAACAGGGTAAAATTCCCTACTAAAGTCATGGTTGCTTGCAGTGTCACTATCCATTCTAGAGATTCGGAGTTATCGAAATAATGCCATGTACAAGCACACATAGCACTAACCAAGGCTGGTAACATTGCTAGGGACAATCCCCACCAACTGCGGTTAGCAGTGAGTTCGCCATAAGTCCAGATTAACCAAATAGCGGCAATCCACTCGATAACGCTAGAAACATGAATAATCCAGGTGGGAATTGAGAGAACGTTCATAAGATGGTCAATAGTCAGTAGTCAATTGTCAATAGTCAGTAGTCATTAGGCTTTGACTCAGCACTCGGCACTATGTTCATCTTCCCATAGGTAAATTCATATTTTTGGCGATATGACTGACATCTCGTCAACAATGAAGAAAATATTGATAATCTAAAATCCAACATCCACAATTTTAAATGGAATGCGGGCATTATTATCTGGGTATTACGGTAAGGGAAATGGTGGTGACGAAGCTTTATTGGCAACGCTTCTGCAAATGTTACCATCTCATGTTACGCCTGTGGTGCTGTCTGGAAATCCAGAAGAAACTAGCGATCGCTATGGTGTAGAATCTCACAATCGGATGTCTCTAACATCTGTGTTGCCAGCTTTACGTTCTTGTGATGCTTTTATTTGGGGTGGCGGGAGTCTAATTCAGGATGTCACCAGCAGTATCAGTCCTTTTTACTATGGGGGACTGATGGCGTTAGCGCAGAAAATGGGTTTAAAGACTGTAGCTTGGGCGCAAGGGATTGGCCCCCTAGTGCGTCCCCAGACTCGCTGGTTAGCACAACATAATTTTTCTGGTTGCACAACAGTTAGTGTACGCGATCGCGTGAGTGCTGCATTATTAGCTGATTGGCAGATTCCTTATATACTTGCACCAGACCCAGTTTGGGCGTTACAGGCAAAACCATTCCCAGAACTTGCCAATTTACCTACCCCTAGAATTGCCGTCACCTTAAGAAACCATCCCCAATTAACAGCGCCACGGTTAGCTAACTTAACTCAAGCCTTGGTGAGTCTGCAAAAATCTACCCAAGCTTTTATTTTATTACTGCCATTTCAAAAAAGCGAAGATTTAGCGATCGCTCAAGCAATACAACCTCAATTAAAAGATGTTAGCGAAATTGTGTGTATAGAAGACCCACAGATTTTAAAAGGTGTATTTCGTGGTGTTGAAATGGCGATCGGTATGAGGCTACACAGTCTAATTATGGCAGCAAGTGAAGGTTGTCGCTGTTTTGCCTTGAGTTATGACCCCAAAATCAATCGTTTAATGGAAGATTTGGCAATACCTGGATGGGATTTAGCCAATCTACCAGATAACGCCAATGTCATTAGTAAAACATGGATAGATTTCTACACTAACGCTCAACCTTTAGCATCTGAGAAAATCACAACCCTAGTAGAAGGTGCTTTTATGCACAGAGAATTATTGAGGAAAGCACTAGGGCGCATCAATTAGGCAAGCTGAGATTAAAACTGCGAAATCTAAGATAAACAACAGGAAAAAGATGACGGGTAGATACGCACTAAGAGATAAGCAGTGGGCAAGAGGGGTATGTGCAGGAGATTCGGTGTATCTAAATATTTGATATCAGATTCTCTTGCCAGCAACGTACACCAAAGGAACGACGGATATCACGCCAAATCTGTGTAGCAGCTAAAGCACCATCGCCAGCAGCAATCACGACTTGATTTAAACCAACTTTCAGATCACCAATGGCAAAAATACGTGGGTGGGAGGTGCGACACATCTTATCTGTGACGAGATTACCCCCTTTTAACTCTAAGTCGATTCTTTGCAAATAGGTATTGTGATAGCGAGAACCCATTGAGATTAAACCAGTTTCTAACTCAACTACCGTACCATCTACCAATTCCACACCTGACATATGATGATTCTGACCTAAAAACCGCTTAATTGGTGTTTCCACTAAGCGATAACCATACTGCTGTAATTTAGAACGCAATTCTGTACTTACAGTAAACAATCCATGAGTAAAGATAGTAATGTAAGGTGTAAACCAACTCAGATTAAACACCATTTCCTCAATACTAGCTTCACTACCTGCAAAAAAGCCGCACTGTTTATCTATCATTTCATAACCGTCACAAACCATACAAACGTGCAAATTATAGCCAGCGTATTCAAAAACATTCTGCATATTTTCTAAAGATGGTAGATGGTCAATAATGCCACTAGCCGCAATCAAATACTTAGAATGCAACACAAAGTAAGTACTATTTTGACGACCAACTTTCACTCGCACAGCAAAAGTATCACCTTCGTCCACAACCTCTTCAACGTAAGCAGTTAAAAAATCTCCAGCCAATGATTCATAATGTTTTTTCCCTTGTTGTAGCAACACACGACCGGGAGTGTCTGGAGGCAATCCTAGATAGTTATGTAATTCCTGCATCCAGAAAGAACGAGCCTTACCTTTATCAATAATTAGGCTAGAAAGACGGTATCTTTGTAAGTAGATTCCAGCAGATAAA